>NZ_JBQIOP010000030.1:0-51576 GCF_056822245.1 Petralouisia sp.
ATATTAGAATTAATTTTCCAGAACAATACCGGATGTCCTTTACCCCCTGGATGGGTGTAAAGCTATCCGGTATTGCTTTTTCTTAAGTTAATGACATTGTGTGAACGGTAGCATTTTTCTGTGCAAAAGGCCGGAAGTTATCTTGAAATCCTGAAATGTGTATGCTATAATAGGCATAACAAAAGAGATTTTATCATGATATACCTGATCTATCAGACATAGAGATAGGGAAGTTGATGTTTTATTCAAAGGAGTGATGATGTATGAGTCAGGGTTATTCACAATTATTTCAGAGTATTTCAGGCGGCGGAGCGGGAAATCAGAATTTCCTCTCAGATTATGCCAGCATTAAGAGCGGAAGCTACGGCAAACTTTTAAAGGCATATTACGGCACAGGCAGCAGTTCCAGTACATCAGCTGCAAGCAAGAAGAGCAGCCCCACCAATACGCTTGACAAGATTTTAGAAGAGAAGAAGAATCCGAAGATTTCCAAACAGGCCCAGGAGGCAAATACCAATCTGACCAACGGGCTTTCCAATCTGAAGAATTCTGTATCCGCATTACAGAATGATAAAACTTATACAGATACAGAAAACGGTCAGAGCGCATCAGACAAGGTGACTGCAGCCATGAAGAATTTTGTGGCGGATTATAACAGCGTTGTGACTGCGGCGAAGAAATCCACATTGGCAGGCAAAACAGCATATGTGGCAAATATGATGGACAGCACGAATGCGAATGCTGATAAGTTTGCAGAACTGGGCATCACAATCAATGCGAACGGAACACTTCAGCTGAATGAAGGCAAGCTGAAGGGAACAGATGTTTCTAAGGTACAGGAGTTGTTTTCCACCAACGATATTATGAGTTATGGTTCCAAAATCTCCTCCCGGATTCAGTTCGCCAATGCGAACACTTCGAATACCACCAATAAGACAGACACCACAGATAAGACGGACACTGAGGACAGCGCCACTAATAATACGGCAGGTTCCAGTGCGGCAGCTCTTAAAACAGACAGTGAGACATTGGCGTCTGACAAATTGTATGAAAAAGTAAAAGATAAAGATGGCAATGAGAACTATGACATTGACAAAATTTTTGCAGTAGCAAAGAGCTTTGTCACCAATTATAATAAGATGTTTGATGTTGCTGAATCCAGTTCCAATTCCGGCGTAATATCAAATCTGACACAGATCAGAGGAAAGACAGCCCGCAATGCGGATATGCTGAAACAGTTTGGAATCAGCGTGGACACAAAAGGCAGAATGAAGATTGATGAGGACACGTTTAAGCAAGCAGATATGTCCAAGGTACAGAAGTTCTTCAAGAACTATGGCTCTTCTATTTCCACCAATGCTTCACTGGTAGATTTTTATATGACTACCCATGCCAATACGGCCAATAGTTATACAGCTGCCGGAGCGTACAACCTGCAGGAAGGATTCCGCTATGCAGATTACATTTAATCTGTTTTAAGTAAAGATAAGAATACAGAGGATGCGAGTCCACAGAGTTTTGTCTGAAGGATTCGCATCCTTTTTATTTTGCAGAAAAACATTTTTACTATGATGTGTGAAAGTTTACGGTTCTCTGACTTTACCCGTTGGATATTCAATGATTTACGAAAAAAGAAGAAAATTTCAAAGTATTGTATAGAAGAATTGACAAAAATTTGCAAATTTGTTATATTAAAATTAGCAAAAATGCAAGAAACGATAGTTCGGTCATTAATCAAATATTGACAGATAGAAAAGGAGGTAATGTTATGTTATTCCAGACAACAGCAGAGCATGAGCAGTTACGGGCGAAGATTCGCGCCTTTGCCGAAGAGGAAATCAAACCCATTGCGTTTTCCCTGGACCAGGAAAACCGGTTCCCGGACGAAGCGGTGAAAAAGCTGGGCGAGATGGGCCTTATGGGAATTCCTTATCCCAAAGAATACGGCGGAGCAGGGCTTGACATTTTAAGCTATGCCATTGCTGTAGAAGAGCTTGCCCGGATAGACGGCGGTTCAGGCGTGATTCTTTCCGCCCATGTTTCTCTGGGCTCTTTTCCGATCTTTGCATACGGCAATGAGGAGCAGAAGCAGAAATACCTGGTTCCTCTGGCAAAAGGCGAGAAGATTGCAGCCTTTGGCTTGACGGAGCCCAATGCCGGTTCGGACGCCGGAGGCACAGAGACGACAGCCCTTGACAAAGGAGATTATTATCTGTTAAACGGAGGCAAGATTTTTATTACCAATGCGCCGAAAGCAGATACATACGTGGTATTTGCGGTAACAACGCCGGATATCGGAACCCGGGGAATTTCCGCTTTCATTGTGGAAAAAGGATGGGAAGGCTTTGAATTCGGCGACCATTACGACAAACTGGGCATTCGTTCCTCTACCACAGCGGAACTGATTTTTAATGATGTGAAGGTTCCCAAGGAAAACCTTCTGGGCAAAGAAGGAGAGGGATTTAAGATCGCAATGTCCACTTTGGACGGCGGACGTATCGGTATTGCAGCTCAGGCTCTCGGCATTGCCCAGGGAGCGTACGAACAGGCCCTTGACTATGCGAAAGAGCGTGTTCAGTTTGGTAAGCCCATTGCCGCGCAGCAGGGCATTTCCTTCAAACTGGCAGATATGGCTACCAAGCTTCGCTGCGCAAGATTTTTGGTTTATTCCGCGGCAGAATTGAAAGAGGCCCACAGCTCCTATTCCATGGAAGCTGCCATGGCGAAGATGTATGCGTCTGACATTGCCCTTGAAGTGACCAATGACGCAGTGCAGATTTTCGGCGGCACAGGCTTCTTAAAAGGCATGGATGTAGAGCGGATGTACCGGGATGCCAAGATTACAACTATTTATGAAGGAACCAATGAGATTCAGCGGGTGGTCATCGCTTCTCATATTATCGGAAGAATGAAGAAGAGCTCCGGCGGAGGCGGCAGCCGTTCCGCGGCAAAGAAACCGGCGCCCATCACTGGCGTGCGCAAAGGGAAGATTTTTAAAGAAGGCGGAGCGAAGGAACGGGTAGAAGCTCTGGCGGAAGCGCTGAAAAAAGACGGACATGATTTCACAGTAGGAATTCCTGTGGATACGCCCATTGCTCAGGCAGAGCGGGTGGTTTCCGCCGGAAAAGGAATCGGAAGCAGGGAGAATATGAAGCTGATTGAAGATTTGGCCAAAGCGGCAGGCGCAGCCATCGGTTCTTCCCGTCCGGTTGCGGAAACATTGAAATATGTGCCGCTGAACCGCTATGTGGGAATGTCCGGACAGAAATTCAAAGGCAACCTGTATATTGCCTGCGGTATTTCCGGCGCCATTCAGCATTTAAAGGGAATCAAAGACGCGTCTGCAATTGTGGCGATCAATAAGAACGGCAATGCTCCTATTTTCAAAAACTGCGACTACGGCATTGTAGGAGATGTGGCAGAGATTCTTCCGCTTCTTACAGAGGCTCTCGGCACCGGAGAGAAACAGCCTGCGCCTCCTATGGTGAAGATGAAACGGCCGCCTGTTCCAAAGCCGGAACCCATTGGCAAAAGCTATGTATGCGGCGGCTGCGGATACGAATATATTCCGGAAATCGGCGACGAAGATGCGGAAATCGCTCCGGGAACTTTATTTGAGAAATTACCGGAAGACTGGGTATGTCCGGAATGCGCAGAAGGCAAAGAACAGTTTATTGAGGCGTAACAGAAGGGAGGAACGAATCTATGTATTGTGTACGGAAAGTAACCGATGATTTGTACTGGGTGGGAGCCAATGACCACAGGCTTCATTTATTTGAAAATATTCATCCGATTCCGCAGGGAGTAAGCTACAACGCATATCTGCTGATGGATCAGGAAACAGTTTTGTTTGACACGGTGGACTGGTCGGCGTACCGTCAGCTTGCGGAAAACCTGGATTATCTGCTGGGGGACCGTCCCCTGGACTGGCTTGTGATCAATCATATGGAGCCGGATCATGCAGCGTCCGTCGAACAGATCCTGCTTCGCTATCCGGATGTAAAAGTAATTTCCAGTGAGAAAGCCTTTATGCTGATGCGTCAGTTCGGCTTCCATCCGGATCTGCATGAATGCATTACTGTGGCAGAAGGAGATACCCACTGCTTCGGCGATCATACAGTAACCTTTGTAGCGGCTCCCATGGTGCACTGGCCGGAAGCCATGGTGACATTTGATACCACCAACGGCGTATTGTTTGCGGCAGACGCTTTCGGTTCTTTTATCGCCCTGGACGGCAAGCTCTTTGCTGACGAGGTGGATTTCGACCGTGACTGGATTGACGAAGCCCGCCGCTACCTGACGAATATCGTAGGCAAATACGGCCCCCATATTCAGCTTCTGTTAAAGAAAGCCTCCGGGATTTTAGATCAGATTAAGTTCATCTGTCCGCTTCACGGCCCTGTCTGGCGTGAGAACCTGGGCTATTTTGTAGAAAAATACGATAAATGGAGCCGGTATGAGCCGGAAGAGCAGGGAGTTTTGATTGCCTATGCGTCCATGTACGGCAATACGGAATCAGCGGCTCAGGCATTGGCGGCAAGGCTCTGCGAAAAGGGATGCTCCAATGTGGCAGTTTATGATGTATCCAACACCCATGTTTCGTACCTGATTTCAGAAGCTTTTAAATACAGCCATATCGTGCTGGCGTCTGTCACATATAACCTGGGCATTTATCCTGTGATGCATAACTTCCTGATGGATATGAAGGCATTGAATATGCAGAACCGTACCTTTGCACTGATAGAGAATGGCTCCTGGGCCTGCAAGTCCGGAGATTTAATGCAGAAGTTTATTGATGAAGAAATGAAAAACATGACCGTTTTAAACGACCGGTTAAGCATCGCTTCTTCCATGGGCCCGGATAAGAGCCTGGAGCTGGATGCGCTTGCAGATGCAATTATTGATTCAATGAAAGAAGAATAATAAGATAAAGGGCTGTTGGGAACTGACAGATTTTCCCCAATATATACTGTGATTCTTTTCGTGTCACAACTGTATATCGGGTGTAAGCTTCATTTCCCGGCAGCCCTCTTTTTGTGCCTGTACATTTTGTAAAAATTACAGTATAATAAAAAACAGTTTACAAAATGTCAAAGCGTGTTTGAAAAATTATTCCTGACATCTGTCGGAAGGTATTTTTCAAACACGCTTTGGAAGAAAGCGGAGGAGACAATGAAGATTACTTATATTCACCACAGCGCCTTTTGCGTAGAAACGGACAAAATGGCGCTGGTTTTTGACTATTTCAGAGGAGACAGAGTTTCGGATTGTATCTATCATGGGAAAATGCCAGAATTGCCGGAAGAAACGCCGGTATATGTGTTTTCAAGCCACAGCCATCAGGACCATTTTGACCCGGAGGTACTGAAATGGAGCAGGAAATATCCCGATATCCATTATATTTTTTCCAAAGACATCAGAAAAAAACTGGGAAATTCCGCTCTGAAACGCCTGGGGGTGGAAGAAGAAATCAGGGATTGCATTACTTATGTCAAGCCGGGAGAACGATATGAAATAGGCGGAATTACTGTGGAAACCCTGCGTTCCACAGACAGCGGCGTGGCCTTTCTTGCGTCTGTTTCCGGCAAAACCATTTACCATGCAGGGGATTTGAACTGGTGGAAATGGGAAGGGGAGCCGGAGGAATTTAATGAGTATCAGGAAAAAACTTACAAAGCGCAGATCGATCTGCTTTCCGGAAGAAACATAGACCTGGCCTTTGTGGTGCTGGACCCCAGGCAGGAGCATGACCGGTATCTGGGAATTGATTATTTCATCGAACATGTGCAGGCAGAATGTATTGTACCCATGCATTTGTGGAAAAAGTATGAGGTGATTCAGGAATACCGAAGCCTTCCGAGAACTGCGGCAGTACGGGAAAAGATACTTGTTGTGGAGAAGGAGAATCAGGAAATTTTTCGTTGATTGTTTCTGTGTTATTCGGTATAATAGGAAATCATACGGAGGTGCAAAATGAAAAAAGATCAAATCAAATTTACCAAAAGAAAACTGGGACTGTGGGCAGCCATGCTGGTAAGCGCAGGCGTGCTTATGAACACAGGACGGGTTCAGGCGTCATCTGCGCCGAATTACGATTATAATGTAGTTACAGACGCAGAAGAAAAGGTCAACCCCAAGGACAAAATATCTGATTCCAAAGGAATCCAGAGCGTACTGAACAAAGCCATCGGTTCCAAGAAAGAAATTACCATTTATTTTCCGGCAGGAACTTACAACATTGACAAGACTCTTCGGGTGTATTCCAATACCCACTTGATTCTGGATAAGAATGCGACCCTGTACCGAATGGACAGCTGGATTAACAGGGAAGTTCTTTTTAATGTGGATCAGAACAGTAAAAGAGATGTTGTGGGAAAATATAATATGTCCAAAAACATCACAATAGAAGGCGGAACCATCGACGGCGGCAATACGGCAAAGGCTGCCAAGGGAACCGATGTGGTCCGTTTTGACCATGCAGAGAATATTACCATCAAGGACTGTACCATTAAGAATACCTATGACTGCCACATCTTAGAACTGGTGGGAGTGAAAAACGGAGAGGTCAGCGGATGTACCTTTACCGGGTTCCGCTATAAGAAAGGCAAGGAAAACGATTATAAATATGCAAGGGAAGCCATTCAGATTGAAACTGCATGGAAAACCGGCAATGAGCCTTGGGCGAGAGGCTCTGTCATTGACGGTACATCCTGCAAAAATGTGGTTATTACGGACAACAAATTCAACGACATTCCCTGCGGCGTAGGGCAGCACCGCCATACAAAAGACGGAAAGTACAGGAATGAAGACATTACCATTACCAATAATACTATCACCTGTTCTTCTAAGAACAAGGCGGCAAAGATTGCGATTACCTGTATCGGCATCAACAATCTGACAGTAAAGAACAACATTGTCAAAGGGCCTTACCAGTTTGCCATGCATGTGATGGTTGCAGACGGTGTGGTGATTGAAGGCAATCAGGCCGAGGGCATGAAACAGAACGGAATCATGGTAGACTCCGGGAAGAATGTGGTGATTTCCAATAATACGCTGAAGAATATTGCAAAACATGGAATTTCCATCGGAGGCGGAACGGTAAAGAAAGTTTCCGGAAATAAAATTACCAATGTGAAATGGAACGGAATCAGCGTAGATGACGGTAAGGTAACCAGTATTACAGGCAATACCATCAACAAAGCCAAAAAGCACGGAATTTCAATTATTGATATCCATGGAAAAGCAGACTGTGCCCTGAAGAATATTACGAAAAACAAAATAAGCAATACCGGTGAGAACGGAATCTGCATCAACAAGGCAAAGGTCACCAATGTATCCGGGAATACCTTAAAAACCATCAATAAAAGCGGAATTGTGTTAATTGCCGGAAGCATTGGTTCTGGAAAAAGCAGAACAAAGGGAATTCAGGAGAATAAAATCACAGGCTGCAAGCAGCATGGAGTCGTGGCAATGAGCGGAACAATTTCTTCCATTGGAAAGAATAAGATTTCCAATATGGGCGTAAACGGAATTTCCCTGTCCGGTGACGCCAGAGTTTATTATATTGTTAAAAATAATCTTAAAAAATGTAAGAGACAGGGTATTTTCAACGGCTCTTCTTACACCCAGACAAAGATACAAGGAAATACCGGACAGAAATAAGGAATGGGGAAAACATGGATGTAAAAATATACACAGACGGCGCGGCCCGGGGCAATCCCGACGGGCCGGGCGGCTACGGCGCAGTTCTGGTCTATACGGATCAGGAAGGGAAAGTTTATAAAAAAGAAATTTCCGCCGGCTACCGGAAAACCACCAACAACCGTATGGAGCTGATGGCGGTTATCCGCAGCCTGCAGGAATTAAACCGGCCCTGCCAGGTAGAACTGTATTCCGATTCCAAATATGTGGTGGACGCCTTCAACCAGAACTGGGTGTCCGGCTGGCTGAAAAGGAGCTGGAAGAAATCAGACGGAAAACCGGTGAAAAATATCGATCTCTGGAAAGCGCTGCTGAAAGCAATGGCGCCCCATAAGGTAACCTTTATCTGGGTCAAGGGCCACGACGGGCATGTGATGAATGAACGCTGCGACGCCCTTGCCACCTCGGCGGCAGACGGAGAGAATCTCCTGGAGGATGCTCCGCTGACAGAATAAAGGCGATTTATCCCTGGCCGTTCTTGAAAATCGGCCGGTCATATGATATGATTAACACTTGATAGGAGGTGCTTTTATGACGTTTTTGGCCAGTTTGATACAGTATGCCTTGAAGTTTGTACTTATGGCGGCAGTAGCCGGCTGCGGACTTTTTCTGGGAAAGAAACTGCGTGACAGAAAAGACAGCAAAACAGCAGCGGAACTGACACAGCAAGATAAATAGACAGTGGAGGAAATTGGTCGTGAAGAAGTATGGAGTAAATGAACTGCGCAGGATGTATCTGGAATTTTTTGAAAGCAAGGATCATCTGGCGATGAAAAGTTTTTCTCTGGTACCCCACAACGATAACAGCCTGCTGCTTATCAATGCGGGAATGGCGCCGCTGAAGCCTTATTTTACCGGGCAGGAGATTCCGCCCAAAAAGCGTGTGACCACCTGCCAGAAATGTATTCGTACCGGAGATATAGAGAATGTAGGTAAGACAGCGAGACATCTTACTTTTTTTGAAATGCTGGGCAATTTTTCCTTTGGGGATTATTTCAAGCACGAGGCCATTGCCTGGAGCTGGGAATTTTTGACAGAGGTCATCGGCATGGAGCCGGAGCGGCTCTATCCTTCCATTTACGGAGAAGATGAGGAAGCCTTTGAAATCTGGACGAAGGAAGTGGGCGTTCCGGCAGAGAAGATTACCCGGTTTTACCGGGATGAAAATGGGAAATGCGATAATTTCTGGGAACACGGCGCAGGCCCCTGCGGCCCCTGCTCTGAGATTTATTATGACAGGGGAGAGGCTTACGGCTGCGGCAGCTCTGATTGTAAGGTGGGCTGTGAATGCGACCGCTTTATGGAAGTGTGGAACAACGTATTTACCCAGTTTGACGGAGACGGACACGGCAATTACGAGGAGCTTGCCAACAAAAACATTGACACAGGCATGGGCTTAGAGCGTCTGGCGGTAGTGGTGCAGGATGTGAATTCTGTGTTTGACATTGATACCATGAAGGCAATCCGGGACAAGGTATGCCAGGTGTCCGGCAAGACCTATCAGACCGACGCCATGGATGATGTTTCCATCCGGCTGATTACAGATCATATGCGTTCCGCAACCTTTATGATTTCCGACGGCATTATGCCCGGTAATGAAGGGCGTGGCTATGTGCTCCGGCGCCTGATCCGGCGGGCGGCCCGCCACGGCAGGCTTCTTGGAATCAGCGGGAAATTCCTTGCAACCTTAAGCGCTACGGTCATTGCGGAAAGCCGGGACGGATATCCGGAACTGGAGGAAAAGAAAGAATTTATCTTTAAGGTGCTGACCCAGGAGGAAGAGAAGTTTGACAAGACCATCGATCAGGGACTCAGCATCCTGGCGGAAATGCAGGAAGCAATGAAAGCGGAGGGTACAAAGGTACTGTCCGGAGAAAATACATTTAAATTGTATGACACCTACGGATTCCCGGTGGATCTGACACTGGAGATTTTGGAAGAACAGGGATTTTCCATTGACGAAGAAGGCTTCAAAAGCTGTATGGAAGAGCAGCGGAATAAAGCCAGAAATGCAAGGAAGGAAACCAACTACATGGGTGCGGACGCCACAGTCTACGATGAGATTGACGTTTCCGTAACCACGGAATTTGTAGGATATGACCGTCTGGTTCACAGTTCGGAGATTACCGTATTAACCACGGAGACAGAACTGACGGAGGCATTGTCAGACGGAGAGCGGGGAACCATCATTGTAAAAGAGACGCCCTTCTATGCCACCATGGGCGGACAGAATGCCGATACAGGCGTTATCCGCGCCGGGGAAAATGAATTCCGGGTGGAGGATACCGTTCATCTCCGGGGCGGGCGCATCGGCCATGTAGGCGTGGTCACCCGGGGTATGTTTAAAACAGGCGATTCCGTAGAGCTGTCCGTGTCAGAAGAACAGAGGGGGCTGATTGGAAGAAACCACAGCGCCACCCATCTGTTGCAGAAAGCCCTTCGGGAAGTGCTGGGCACTCATGTGGAGCAGCATGGTTCCGATGTGAATGCGGACAGGCTTCGTTTTGACTTTTCTCATTTTGCGGCAATGACGCCGGAGGAAATCGCCCGGACAGAAGCCATTGTCAATGAGAAGATTGCAGCTTCCCTTCCGGTTGTGACAGAAGTGATGACCCTGGAAGAAGCGAAGAAAACAGGTGCCATGGCGTTATTCGGCGAGAAATACGGCGACTCTGTCCGTGTGGTGAAGATGGGAGATTTTTCTGTGGAGCTGTGCGGCGGAACCCATGTGGCGAATACCAGCAGCATCAGCGCCTTTAAGATTATCTCAGAATCCGGCGTGGCGGCAGGCGTGCGCCGAATTGAGGCGCTGACCTCTAAGGCAGTGTTTGAATATTATGACAAACTGGAAGAGCTGCTTCATACGGCAGCGAAAACCGTAAAGACCAATCCGGCGGGACTGGTGGAGAAATTAGAGCATCTGATGGCAGATTTGAAGGCTTTGCAGAGTGAAAATGAATCTTTAAAGAGCAAGGCGGCCCAGAGCGCCCTGGGGGATGTGATGAACCAGGTAACCGAGGTAAAGGGCGTCAAACTCCTGGCCTCCAGCGTGACGGGCGTGGATATGAACGGATTGCGGGATTTAGGCGATCAGTTAAAAGAGCAGCTGGGTGAAGGCGTGGTGGTTCTTGCTTCAGAAAAAGACGGCAAGGTGAACCTGATTGCCATGGCAACAGAGGAAGCCATGAAGAAAGGCGCCCATGCAGGCAATTTGATTAAAGCCATTGCAGGCAAAGTCGGCGGAGGCGGCGGCGGACGCCCCAATATGGCCCAGGCCGGCGGAAAGAATCCGGCAGGCATTCCGGATGCCATTGCAGAAGTGAAAACTGTTCTGGAGGGTCAGATCTAAGAGCACCGGAAACAGCCCGACACATGCGCAGTCATGTATGGAAGGCAGTATTTAAAAGTTTTCTATGAAAATAGTTGACTTACCGGAAATATCTGTTATAATTAATAGCAGTGCAATAAAATGACCCAAACAGTTGAATATGCACAATACGCAACTGGAGGGAGGTTAGGTGTGAGACTATGTCAAATGTTATCGTAAAAGAAAACGAAACTTTGGATAGCGCTTTACGCAGATTCAAAAGAAACTGTGCGAAGGCTGGTATTCAGCAGGAGATTCGTAAGAGAGAGCATTACGAAAAGCCAAGCGTAAGACGCAAGAAGAAATCCGAAGCGGCAAGAAAGCGTAAATATAATTAATTAAGAGAAAGAGCCTTGTATCATCTGTGGGAATGGATGATACAAGGCTCTTTTTTGAATTTCAGAAAATAAATTTTGGCTTTCTTGAAAAGTCAGGAAATGTAATATAGTTTAATGTTGTATTTTAGAAAAAAATGGGATACTATAAAAGGGTATAAGTAAGCGGTCTTAAGTTTTACAATAAACAAAAGTATGAATTTGGAGTGAAAAATATGAATAGAAGTATTTTGTTAGATAAGAAATTAAAATGCATGTCAGTAATTAAAAATATGTCGGTCAGAGAGTATCTTCAAATGGTGGAAAAGGCATATCAAAACAGAGGAGGAATTTCTGGGCAAAGAGAAGCATTAAAACAAAAAACAGCAATTTCCATAAGAAACAGAATGATCGAGGATATAAAAGAAGGTACGATATTGCCTCCTGTTGTAATAGGGATTGTAACAGATGCGGAACAATATAAGAAAGTTGAAAAGGGTGAAATTGCGTATGAACAATTGATAACAAATGATACAGTTGAACAATTAAGCATCATAGATGGAATGCAAAGAACAACTGCTTTGATGAAAGCCGTATCCGAAAAAGAAGAAGTGAATCAAAGAGAATTACGTGTTGAGTATTGGATTTCAGATAATAGCAATAGTTTATTATACCGAATGTTAATTTTGAATACAGGTCAAGTGCCATGGAATGTAAGGCGGCAAATAGAAATTGTTTTTTCTGGTATTGTGAAAGAAATAAAAGAGCATGTTGCAGGTATTGAAGTTTTTGAGATAGATGATTCAGCAAAAAGGAGCAAAGGCGGGCAATACCAGGCAGATGGATTAGTGGAATTGTTTTTAGCGTTTGGGGCGCGTACTTGGAAAATTAATACCAAGGAGAAATTAACAGATGAGTTTACAAGACATGATTTTTTACAAAGCAGTGGAGAGACAGATTTGGTGCGTCTTTTTTGTGAAGTGTTAGAGTGCATGGTGCAGATGGATATTCTCTTGGATGCTAAATACAAGAAAAAGGAGGATAATTCTGAGGAAAAAAAGGAAGAAAATTCTATAGAAAAGTTTAAATCTGGGAAAGAATTGTTTGCAGGGCAGCCGGCACGGATAGGATTTGTGGCGGCTGCCGGAGAGAAAATTATGGGCAGGCCTGGGGATGAAAGAGACAAAGAAAAAATTGATAGCTCTAAGAAAAAATTTAAAAATGCTATTTTAAATGTTATTAGGAATCTTGAAAAGAAAAATGGAGACGAACTAGCGGAATATATTGATTTTGCCACTTTAAATCAGGTAATGGAGAGAAGAACAGCAAAAGTTGGGGATTATGAAAGAGAGTTGTTTTATGGAGCGTTTAAAGTGCTTGTTGAGGAAGATGGGGAACTGTCAAGCTTAGGAATTTGTTGGAGGGCATTTTAAAGTGGGGATAAACAGGTCGAAAAGCAGCAAAAGCATTTTTGCTAAATTAGCCGCTTATGTTGATTCTGCAAATTCTTTCTATAAATATAATTTGGATAAATGTTATATTGATTTTCAGAAGGAAGATAAAGAGACATTAGATACAATTAGGGAGATAAATGTGCAGAAATTTATTCCGAATGCAAAATTTGCGATTGTCAGTTATAGGAATAGAGATATGCTGATTGTTGTGGGAGAGCAGACATCGGAGCATGATGGTTCTGTGTTGTTGAATGTGAATGTTGATTTGGCAATTTTTGTTTATGCTATTTGTAATTTGCAAGGCAATGTTAATTATGCCATACCGCCCATGAGAATTTACAATGAAATATTATGCCAGCCAGAGGATGAAAATTACCATGGGCATCAGTTGGAAGATTTGCAGGAAGTTTTTGAAAATGTAAGTGCGTATGAGATTGTGGAAGAGAGCAGTTTGATTAAAAATGATGTTTATGATGTGTATGCATATCATTTTTTAAAATTGGAAAGAGAAAAAATTGGACGATGGGATAAAAAGACCTTGGATTTATTTGAAGATATCATATTCAGCGGGAATGATAAAATTCCATATCATAATATTGTCATGTCTATGCTGGCGAATCAATGGAATCATAGTTTTTTAGAAACATACAGATGTATAGAACGTTTATTTTCTGTTATCAGATTAGAGGCTTTTTATGATGTATTGGGAACGGAATTAACCTTACTTGCCGTAGCAAAGGAAATCGAAGAAAAGATTTCTTGGCGGCCGAATGAAGAAACAGCAATACAAGAGATTTTCAAAAATATTGATACAACTGCAATAGAAAATGTGAAAAATTCATATAAACAGGTGAAGGGAATGGGAGTGGCAAAATGGTATTATAAAGAAATACGAAATCCGATTGCACACTACAGGGCAGTGCATTCACCATTAGATTTGAAAGAGAAAGAATGGAATATTTTGTTGCAGTTTAATCTTAGTGTGATTGAATATTTATATTAGGAAATATCGGGGAAAGATTTGATCGTGTTTATTTTTAACAGTTCCTACAGCGTGTTTGAAAAATGCTTTAGGATCGTTTTTTAAAGAATAATAAAAACTCCTTTCCAGTAAGAGGCAGGCTCCAGTGGTTTCTTACCGGAAAGGAGCCTTTTTAGTTATAAGGAATATTCTTCCGGGCATGTACATATATATGGAATCAGGTACAAAAAGATGGACAACAGGAAGCAGCGGCGAAGAGATCGGAATGACTGCGGCAGGACGCGGCAGGAAAAGGCTCTGGATTGCCGCCGCAGAAAGGAGGGCGCATGGAAGAAATTATCCGGGTATTTCCGGGGGCCTTAAGGGAGCTCTGCCGGAACAGTTTTGAAGAAAGCAGGGAGCCGGAGGAATTCAGGCTGCGGACAGGACAGCCTGTGATGGTATCAGGCCGGGGAACCGAGTGGTTCTGGAGCCGCGAAGGCTCCGGGCTCATAGAGAAAAAGTTTTTTTCCAAATCTTCTGGGACTGCCTATCTCTGGACGGAGCAGGATATGAAGGAAACCTTAGCCAGAATGAGCCAGTACTCGATGTATGCTTTGGAAGAAGAAATCCGCAATGGTTTTTTCACCATTCAGGGCGGACACCGGATTGGGGTGGCGGGAAAAACGGTCTGCCAGCAGGGAAAAATTACGGCAATCCGCAACATTTCCAGTCTGAATATCCGTGTGGCAAGACAGAAGAAAGACTGCGCCAGAGCGGTTCTTCCGTGGCTGTGCCGGCAGGGGGGCATTTATAATACCTTAATCCTTTCTCCGCCCGGAGTGGGGAAAACCACCATGCTGCGGGACTGCATCCGCCTGCTGTCGGAGGGAACCTCCCAGACGCCGGGAGAGAAAATCGGCCTGGTGGACGAGCGGGGAGAGGTGGCAGCCAGCTTTTTCGGGATTCCCCAAAATGACCTGGGCTGCCGGACAGACGTATTAGACGCCTGCCCCAAGGCGGAGGGCGTGCGGCTGCTGCTGCGGAGCATGTCGCCCCAGATTATCGCCGTGGACGAACTGGGCGGCAAAAAAGACTGCATGGCAGTGGAAGAGGCGCTCCACTGCGGCTGCCGGATTCTCGGAACGATGCACGCAGAACGCGTGGAAGAGCTGGGAGAAAAAATGCACTTGAAAAGATGGCTCAAACGGGAGTATTTTGAACGGTTTGTGCTGCTGAGTATGGGAGAGAAAGGGGAGAGAAGGTTTTCTGTATATGACGGAAAACTGCAGAAATTATGCTGAAGCTTTTGGGAAGCCTTTTGATTCTTACCGCGTCCATCCTGTATGGGTGGAAGGTCAATGAGGAGCAAAAAGAGCATGTGGAACAATTGATTGCCATGAAGGAAATGTTTCTGATGCTGCAGGGGGAAATTTCTTATGCCAGAACGCCTTTGAGGGAGGCTTTTTTGCAGATGGCTTCTCAGGGGAAAGAGCCTTTTTCTGATTTTTTAAAACGGGCGGCTGAAGGGTTGGAGAAACATGAGGGGAGCATTGGGGAATTCTGGGGCGGTCTGGTGGAGGAGGAAGCAGAGAAATTTTATTTTACCAGGGAAGAGCAGGGGCTGTTGAAACGGGCAGGAGAGAATTTCGGATATCTGGATGTTAAGATGCAGTTAAAGAATCTGGAACTGTATATGGAGCAGGCGGAGGTGTTTCTTAAAAGGGCCCAGAAGGAATTGAAGGACAGGCAGAAAGTGGCCCGCACCTTAAGCCTGATGTGCGGTTTGTTTCTGGTAATTCTGCTGATTTAGCGGGGGATGTACGGAGGAAGCTATGAGTATAAGTTTGATTTTTAAAATTGCGGCAGTGGGGATACTGGTTACCGTGTTAAGTCAGGTCTTAAAACACAGCGGGCGGGAGGAGCATGCCTTTCTCACCAGTCTGGCAGGACTTTTGATTGTACTGTTTTGGATTGTGCCTTATATCTATGAATTGTTTGAGACGATGCGGAATCTGTTTGCCTTGTAATTAATCTGAGAACCATGGAGAATCGGGAATGGATATTTTAAAAATTGCAGTTCTGGGCATTGCGGGAATGCTGCTTGGGATTCTGCTGAAGGATCAGAAAAAAGAATATGAGCTGTTCGTCACCCTGGGGGTGTCCCTGTGTATTTTTTATTTTATTATGTCCAAGCTTGAACTGGTGCTGTCGGTGATAAACAGGATGCAGGAGTATGTCAGGCTGGACGCCGGATACATTGCCATTCTGATTAAAATGATTGGGATTACCTATGTGGCGGAATTTTCTTCTAATCTCTGTAAGGATGCAGGTTATCAGGCGGTGGCGGGCCAGATTGAGATGTTTGGAAAGCTGTCGATTCTGGTGATCAGCATGCCGGTGCTTCTGGTGCTGTTGGAAACCATAGGAGAGTTCTTAAGTTGAGGTGGGCAGGTTGAAAAGAGGATGGATACGGATTCCGCAGAAGGAGGCGGCAGCGCGAAGGGTATGGATGTGTGCATTGGGGGCGGCGGCAGGCCTGGTTCTTCTGACAGGAACAATCTATGGGGCGGAGCCCAGGAATCAGGAAATTCCAGAGGAAGCGGCAGGCTCAGAAATGCCGGAACATACTGAAAAATCAGAAGGAATCTTCCCTGACAGCAGCGAAACGGTGGAGTCTTATCTGGCAGAACTGGATTTTTCCGATATTGACAAAATACTGGGGGAGCAGGAGAGCACAAAGGAGCTTCATTTCAGAGAGCTGGTGGAGCGTCTGATTGCGGGAGAAGAAATTGACAAGGGATGGCTGATACAGGAAGTCTGCCGTATGGTATTCGGGGAAATTACCGCTTTTCGGAAAACCCTGGTGCAGATTGTGCTGCTGTGCATGGTGTTTGCCATTTTGTATAATTTTGCAGATGTATTTGAAAATCCGGCGGTGACGGAAATCAGTTTTTATCTGGTGTACATGCTGCTGTTGGTGCTTTTGATGAAATCCTTTTTTATTCTTCGGGATGTGTCGGCAGAGGTATTGGAGGAGATGATGGTATTTCTGAAGGTGCTGATCCCAACCTTTACCATGAGCATGGCATTTTCCGGTCAGATTACCACGGCGGCAGGATTTTATGATATGACGTTTCTTTTGATTTACGGAATGGAATGGGCATTGAAATACATGATTCTTCCGGCTGTGCAGATTTATATGGCATTGGAGCTTATGAATTATCTCACGGAGGAAGAACTGCTGTCGAAAATGACGGAGCTGCTGAAATCCGGCGTTGCCTGGGCGCTGAAATTTTTGTTTACCATTGTCATCGGCATCAATGTGGTGCAGAACCTGCTGACGCCTGTGATTGACACCTTTAAAACAGGTCTGATTTCCAAGACGGCGGGGATGCTGCCGGGGCTTGGGACGTCCATTAATGCTGTAACAGAGATTATGGTGGGCTCCGGGATTATCATTAAAAACGGCATTGGCCTTGCGGCGATTTTGGCGATTTTGGCCTTGTGTGCAGAACCGCTGATTAAAGTCGGCGTTATGACCTTTCTCTATAAAATACTGGCGGCGGTGATTCAGCCTATTTCAGACAAACGGATGATTGGCTGCATCAGCAGCGCGGGAGAAAGCGGAAGAATGATGGGAAAAGTGGTGGTGACCACGGCGGTGATGTTTTTGGTAACCATCGCCATGGTGACGGCGGCTACCACATTTCACTTATGACGAAAGGGGAAATGAAATGGAACTGGTTTATACCTGGGTAAAAAACATCGTGTGCTTTTATATTTTTATGAATATCATCATTCATCTGCTGCCCAAAGACAGTTACCGGAAATACGTCAGATTTTTTTCCGGAATGCTGCTGATGATACTGGTGGCCACGCCGGTGCTGTCTGTGTTGGGGCAGGAGGAGGTTCTGATGCAGAAAATCAGCCAGGCCGGTTTTTTCCAGGAGCTTGACAATATCAAGCTGGATACTGCCCATCTGGAGCAGACCCAGAAAAAAGCGTATCTGCAGGAATATGAACGGGCAATTGAAATGGATATCGAAAGAATTGCCCAGGGAAAGGGACTGAATCCGCTTAAAACAGAGGCTTGTCTGTCAGAGGATTATCAGGTGGAATCCATAGTTTTGGAGGTAAGCGACTCTAAAGAGGGGGTTTTGGTTCCGAAAGTGTCTTTGGGGGATGACAGCTTAAAGCATCCCGGGGCAGACGAATTGAAACAGGAATTGATGGAATTTTACCGCCTGGAAGAAAACAGAATTACAGTTTCGGTGCAGTGAAAAGGATTTGTTTTCTGTGTTTATATCTGGAAAGGAATGAGGGAATTCATGAAAAAAAAGGAATGGTTTTCCCTGGAGAAAATAAAGGGAATATCGAAAAATCAGCTTTTGATCGGAGGGCTGGCGGGCATTTTACTGCTGGTTATCGCAATGCCTGTCAATACGGACAAAGATAAGGAGCAGAAACTGCCGGAAAAAGAAAGCGGGGAAGAAACAAAACAGAGCGCAGGAGCCTATACTGGCTACGGCAGGGAGCTGGAGCGGAAGCTGGAGCAGATTTTAGGGGAAATGGAGGGGGTGGGGAAGGTGGAGGTGATGATTACGCTGAAAGATGACGGGGAGAGGATTTTAGATAAAGATATTACACGCAGCAGCCAGGAGGTTTCGGAAGAGGACGGCGCCATTAAACGGAATACCCGCGAAAGCCAGTATCAGGAGGAAACAGTGTTTTCCAGGGAAACGGAACAGGGACAGCCTTTTATTGCAAAAGAAACGGCGCCTCAGGTGGAAGGCGTTCTGGTGGTGGCAGAGGGAGGTGAAAATGCAAAGACAGTAAAAAATATTTCCGATGCGGTTTTGGCATTATTTCCAGTGGAAGTACATAAAATTAAGGTAGTTAAGATGAATTGACAGGAGGGCTTAAGTTTTGAAGAAAGTATTTAAAAAGAACCAGATTATTATTACGGCTCTGGCTCTTATGATTGCTGTGGCAGGCTATCTGCAGTACACCGGAAGCCAGAGCGACAGCGATCTGGCCAAGGAGGCCAGCGCAGACACCAATGAAAGTACATATGAAATATCCGACGAAGACATGTACAGCGCAGAGGATATTTTCACAGACACAGAAGCCAGTGAGGAAACAGCTGCAGAGGCTCAGGACGCAGACCTGGGGATTAAAACGGGAGAAGAGATTGCAAAGGCCAACGGACAGGGAGAAGGGGTAGACAATCCGGGAGAAGCCGTTTTGACCAGCACCAATGTAAACAGCGTTGATTTTGCATCGGAAGTGAAGCTGAACCGGGAGCAGGTCCGTTCCCAGAATAAAGCGTCTTTGCTGGAGATTATCAACAATACCGGCATTGGGGAAGAGCAGAAGCAGGACGCCATCAACGCCATGATCGCCATGACAGACATTGCAGAGCGGGAAGCGGCTGCTGAGATGCTGTTAGAAGCAAAAGGATTTACGGATGTGGTGGTAAGCATTACAGACGGCAATGCAGACGTGGTTCTGAATATGGGAGAGGTTACAGATGCAAAGCGGGCGCAGGTGGAGGATATTGTAAAACGCAAAACCAACGTGCAGGCGGAAAATATTATTATTACCCCCATTCAGAATTCCTCCGGGGAAAGCACAGAAACACCTGAGGCGGATTCCGGGGAAGCGCCGGCAGAAGGTACAGATGCAGCAGGCAGCGAAAGCGCGCCAAAGGAGGATGTGCCTCAGGAATAGAAATATCGCAGGGAGCCGGAAAACGGCTCTCTGTTTTATCGTTCTTGAACTCGTCCCAGGGCTGTGGTATACTTTGTGAAATAGTCTGAAGCTCTGGGCCTGAAAGGCCGGCTTCTTTGGGGAGAGCAATGGAAAGGATACGAATGAAAATGAGAAGAAAATCTTATGAAATTGACATGTGCAGCGGCCCGCTGTTTCCAAAAATCCTGCTGTTTTCCATTCCGCTGATGATTTCCAGTATTCTGCAGTTATTATTTAATGCGGCAGACATGGTGGTGGTGGGAAGATTTGCAGGAAGCACGGCATTGGCGGCAGTGGGAGCCAATGCGTCGCTGATTAATCTTCTGACCAATCTATTTATCGGATTTTCGGTAGGAGCCAATGTGCTGGTGGCCAGATTTTACGGCGCCGGGAAGGAAAAAGATATCAGTGAAACGGTGCACAGCGCAATGGTTTTGAGCGTAGTCTGCGGCCTGGGGCTGATGATTTTTGGAATGCTTGTGGCGCCTCAGATCCTTGTAATGATGGGGACGCCGGCGGATGTGCTGAATCAGGCGGTATTGTATATCCGGATTTATTTTGCGGGAATGCCGGTGATTTTACTGTATAACTTCGGCAGCTCCATCCTGCGGGCGGTGGGAGATACCCAGAGACCCCTGTATTATCTGTTTGCGGCGGGAATCATCAATATTCTGCTGAATCTGGTTTTTGTGATAGGATTTCATCTGGGCGTGGCAGGCGTGGCCCTGGCGACGGTAATTTCCCAGATTGTGTCTGCAGGATTAATTTTCCGCTGTATGATGGGAATGGAAGGAGGCTGCCGGGTGGAATGGAAGAACCTTGCGCTGAAAAAAGACAAGGTCATTCAGATTATACGGATTGGACTTCCGGCGGGACTTCAGGGCACCGTCTTTTCTTTGTCCAATGTGCTGATTCAGTCCTCCGTCAATTCCTTCGGTTCTGTGGCAATGGCGGGAAATACCGCGGCGTCCAACATTGAAGGCTTTATTTATATGGCCATGAATGCCTGCCATCAGACAGCCCTCAGCTTTACCAGTCAGAATTTCGGGGCAGGGAAGTGGAAACGGATTGGAAAAGTGCTGATAGAGTGCCTTGGAATGGTAACCTGCGTGGGGCTTTCCATGGGGTGGACGGCTTATCTGCTCGGGCCTCAGCTTTTGGGAATTTATTCTTCTGATCCCAAAGTAATTGAGGTGGGGATGCTGCGGTTGTCCGTTATCTGCACCACCTATTGCCTCTGCGGCATTATGGATGTGTTAGTGGGGGAGCTGCGGGGCCTGGGCTATGCGGTAATGCCTATGATTGTGTCTTTACTGGGAGCCTGCGGTTTCCGGATACTGTGGATTTTTACAGTGTTTCAGGAGCAAAAGAGCCTGCTCAGCCTGTATCTTTCCTATCCGGTGTCCTGGACGTTGACGGCGTCCGTGCATTTGATCTGTTATTTTGTTATACGGAAAAAACTGGCTTCATTTCTGTCAGGCAGCAAAAATAAGTGACAGAAATTCCGGAAACAAAGCGTAAAAAGGTGACAAGAAAAGCCGGCTGTGCTATAATGTGCCGGTATGTGAAAAATGGAGGTTGTACAGAATATGGCAGCAGAATTATTAAAAAGAAGCCAGGCAGCCGCTGCGGATACCTGGGCAATAGAAGATTTATATGATTCCGTGGATTTATTTTTAGAAGATGCCCGCAGACTGGAAGAGATGGTGGAAGAGTTAAAAAATTTTACGAAAGAATATCTGATGGAATGCGGCGCCCATCTTCTGGAATATTTTCAGAAATTGGAGAAGAGCGTGACGCTGTTAGATCGGACCATCTGCTATTCCCAGCGGAGCGCGGATGTGGATACCGGCAATGACAGCTCTCAGGCGTTAAGTGGAAAAATGATGGGAATTTACCATAAATTTGCCACAGCAACGGCGCCCAGGGATGCCTGGATTGTGTCGATGGAGGAAGAGAAGCTGCAGCAGTTTTATAAAGAAACAGAAGAACTGGGCAATTACCGGGTGACAATTTCAGATTTGCGCAGGCTGAAAGAACATACCCTGCCGCCGGAACAGGAGGAGCTTCTTGCTTCTTCTAAGGAGATGGGAGAGGCTATGGAGAAAGCCTACAGTCTCCTGACGGACGCAGATTTTGAACATCCCTCGGTAAGGGATGAAAAGGGCGAAATGGTCAAAATCAGCAGCGGCCGGTTTGTGCCGATGCTGGAAAGCCAGGATAAAAATGTACGCCGGGAGACCTTTCAGGCATATTATGCCCGGTATGAACAGTACAAGAATACCTTTGCAGCCCTCTATGAAGGAAAAGCAAAGGCCAATTTCTTTTACGCCAAAGCCAGAAATTATCCTTCTTCCATGGAAGCGGCTGTAGACGCCAACAATGTGCCCAAAGAGGTGTATCATAATTTGATTGAAGCGGTGCACGAGAATCTGCATTATATGCATCAGTACATGTCTCTGCGCAAAAAGCTGATGGGACTGGAAGAGCTTCATATGTATGATGTGTACGTGCCCATAGTGGCAGAGGAGACAGCCAGAATCACTTATCAGCAGGCCCAGGAGGAGATTGGGGAAGCCCTGAAGGTTCTGGGGGATGACTATGTCCGGGTGCTGAAGGAGGGATTTGAGAACCGCTGGATTGATAAATATGAGAATGAGGGAAAACGCAGCGGGGCTTATTCCGCCGGGTGTTATTCGGCCCATCCTTATGTGCTGATGAATTATCAGTATAACCTGGATTCTGAATTTACCCTTGCCCATGAAATGGGACATGCCCTGCATTCTTATTATTCAGCCAGACACAACAATATCTTTGACAGTGAGTATAAGATATTTGTGGCAGAGGTGGCGTCTACCTGCAATGAAGCCCTGCTGATGCATTATCTGCTGAAGCGCACCGAAGATCGGAAGAGAAAGGCGTATCTGATCAATCATTTCCTGCAGCAGTTCCGCGCCACGCTGTACCGCCAGACCATGTTTGCGGAATTTGAGCTTCTGACCCATCAGATGGTGGAAGAGGGAACAGCGCTGACGGCAGAAGCTTTGAAAAAACTGTATTATGAGCTGAATGTGCAGTATTATGGGCCGGATGTCATTGCGGATGACGAAATTGCCGTGGAATGGGCGAGAATTCCGCATTTTTATTATAATTTTTATGTGTATCAGTATGCCACCAGTTTTGCGGCGTCTATGGCTTTAAGCAAAAAAATTCTGGAGGAGGGGGAGCCTGCAGTGGCCCGTTATCTGAAGTTTCTGCAGGGCGGGTGCAGCAAATCCCCCATTGAACTTTTGAAAGACGCAGGCGTGGATATGACCACGAAAGAGCCCATCCGGGAGGCTTTAAAAACCTTTGGAGAATTAATTGCAGAAATGGAGGAATTGTCTTGTCAGAAATAGAAAAAAACAGAAAGAAAGAAATTGAAAAGCGCAGAACCTTTGCCATTATTTCCCATCCGGACGCGGGGAAAACCACTTTGACGGAAAAGTTTCTTTTATACGGCGGCGCCATCAATCTGGCCGGATCTGTCAAGGGCAAGGCCACTGCCCGCCACGCCGTGTCAGACTGGATGGAGATTGAGAAGGAGAGAGGAATCTCTGTGACTTCGTCTGTCCTGCAATTTAATTACGGCGGGTACTGTATCAATATCCTGGACACGCCGGGGCATCAGGACTTTTCGGAGGATACCTACCGTACGCTGATGGCGGCGGACTCTGCAGTGATGGTAATTGACGGCTCTAAGGGTGTGGAGGCCCAGACCAGGAAACTGTTTAAGGTCTGCGTGATGCGCCATATTCCGATTTTTACCTTTATCAATAAAATGGACCGGGACGCCAACGATACCTTTGATTTACTGGATGAGATTGAAAAGGAACTGGGAATTGCCACCTGTCCCATCAACTGGCCCATCGGCTCCGGAAAGAATTTTAAAGGGGTCTACGACCGCAGCCAGAAGAAAATCATGACCTTTGCGGACACCTTAAAGGGAACCAAAGAAGGAGTGGAAAAAGATATTGATCTGGACGATCCGGCTCTGGCGGAGGAAATCGGAGAGGATTACAAGGCTGCGCTGCTGGAGGAAATAGAACTGTTAGACGGCGCAAGCGCAGAATTTGACATGGAACTGGTGTCAAAGGGAGAACTGTCCCCGGTGTTTTTCGGTTCTGCTCTGACGAATTTCGGTGTGGAGACCTTTCTGCAGCATTTCTTGCAGATGACATCCACGCCCCTTCCCAGAAATTCAGATTTAGGGGAGATCGATCCTTTTTCGGAGGATTTTTCTGCCTTCGTATTTAAAATACAGGCGAATATGAACAAGGCCCACCGGGACCGGATCGCCTTTATGCGCATCTGCTCCGGGAAATTTGATGCAGGCATGGAAGTGACCCATGTTCAGGGAGAAAAGAAAATGCGTCTTTCTCAGCCCCAGCAGATGATGGCTCAGGAGCGGAAAATTATTGAGGAGGCTTATGCCGGAGACATTATCGGCGTGTTCGATCCGGGAATTTTCTCCATCGGGGATACCATCACCAATGCCAATAAGAAATTTGCCTTTGAAGGCATTCCCACCTTTGCGCCGGAGCATTTTGCCAGAGTGCGCCAGTTAGATACCATGAAGCGCAAGCAGTTTGTCAAGGGAATTACCCAGATTGCCCAGGAGGGCGCCATACAGATTTTTCAGGAATACCACACTGGAATGGAAGAAATCATTGTGGGCGTAGTGGGAGAACTGCAGTTTGACGTGCTGAAATACCGTCTGGAAAATGAATACAACGTGGATATCCGCCTGGAGAAACTGCCCTATGAGCATATCCGGTGGATTGAGAATAAAGAAATTGATATGGAGAAGTTAACAGGAACCTCCGACATGAAAAAGATCCAGGATTTAAAGGGAAATCCCCTGTTATTGTTTGTAAATGCCTGGAGCGTAGGCATGACGCTGGATCGAAACGAAGGTTTGATCTTGTCAGAGTTCGGCCGGAATTAAAAGTAAAGTACAGGATGTTCCAATACAGAAACTGCAGGAGCGCCCAATTTGCGAAGCAAAGGGAAATCCTGCAGTTTTGTCTGCTGTCAATATATCAAGCGTTCACCGACGTATCGTCCGGTTTACGGGTCAAAGGGAATCCGGCATGTTTATCCGTGCAAAATATCCCGCTCTACTGGAATAACTTAAACTCATACCCCTGAGATCTGGCCTGATCAATAAAGTCTCCCAGAATCTGGGTGTTCGTCTCTGATTCTGCATGAAGCAGATAGAGAGCGCCCGGGTGCAGGCAGTCAATGGTTTTCTGAAGGCTTTCTGCCGGGTCCGGCTGATTTTCCACATCGTAATCCAGATATGCGAAGCTCCAGAACACGCTCTTGTAATTTAAATTGTTCAAAAGAGCCACAGACTGCTCGCTGAATTTGCCGGAAGGATAACGGAAGAGATGCATCTCATAGCCGAACTGCTCCTTCATGTAATTGTGGAGGCCGATGACTTCATTGGTCTGTTCTTCAATGGTCTGGGAGGACAGACCGGCAGCCGGATGGGTTACGCTGTGGTTGCCCACCTCATGTCCTTCTTCGATCATGCGCTTTACCAGGTCTGGATTCTGTTCTGCAAAAGACTTGGTCACAAAAAAGACAGCAGGCACTTTTTTCTCTTTCAGCGTATCTAAAATCCGCGGAGAACAGCCGTACTCGTAACCTTCGTCAATGGTCAGATAAATGACTTTTTTCTCCGGTTCATCCTTGATAAAATAAGCGTTGTACTTTCCGTATTTTTCCTGATACTGCAGACATCCTGCCGGCCGGTTCCACTGATCCTTGTCTCCGCCCTGGCCCCAGTCCAATCCGGTGGTATCCAGTCCGTTTAAATCAACCGGCTGGTTCTCAAGCGCGATTCCAAGCTCGGTGGGCCGTGTGTCAAACCCGTCAGGGTTGTCCAGATCTGCCAGTGTAAAAGTTTTTTCCGCCTCTTCTTCTGCGGCTTTTTTGGCAGCTTCTTTTTTGGCTTTCTCTTCTTCTGCGGCTTTTTTCTTTTCTTCCTCAGCCAGTTTTTGCTGCTGCAACTCCTGTTCCTTCTGTGCTTTTCGTTCGGCAGATTTTTTGGCGGCTGAAGAGATTCCGAATCCGGCGGCCAGCACAAGGACAAGCGCAGCGGCGCCCACGAGAATGCGGGCTCTGTAGACCTGCCGCTTCCGTCTGATTCTTCTCCTTCGTCTCCGTTCTCGTTCATCCATCATTTTGTTTCAACCCTTCATTCTGTTATAGATTTCTGTCTTTCTTTTCAAAGACACCATAACCATTGTATATAATAAAGTGAAAAAAAACAATGGATTATTTCTTAAATTTTACAGAATATCTTCATCTACCATCCGGTAGCCTACGCCCACCTCGGTAAAAATATAGATGGGCTGCGCCGGATTGTTCTCCAGTTTGCGCCGGATATTTGCCATGTTTACCCGCAGAATCTTGTTGTCGGATTCTGCGTAAGGCCCCCAGACATTATTCATGACTGCGGAATAGGTCATGACTTTTCCGCTGTTCTGGGCCAGGAAGGCCACGATTTTATATTCAATGGGAGTCAGGTGGATCGCCTGTCCGTTTACAGTAATATTGCGTTTGAAAAAATCAATTTCCAGGCCTTTGGCCCGGAATGGGTGCTGGGGAAGTCCGTTGCTGCTTATTTTATTGCTATGACGCAGCGAAGTGCGGATTCTGGCCAACAGCTCAGAGGTTCCAAAGGGTTTGGTCAGATAGTCGTCTGCTCCGGCGTCTAATGCCTGCACCTTGTCATCCTCCAGGCTGCGGGCGGAAATGACAATGATCGGATTTCCGGACCAGGAACGGATTTTTTGAATCACTTCGATACCATCCAGATCCGGCAGCCCCAAATCCAGCAGGATAATGTCAGGGCAGAGAGAAGAAGCCAGAGAAAGGGCTTCTTTTCCGGTAGAAGCGCAGCTGACCCGGTAATCGTGGGATGTCAGAACTTTGGAAATAAAATCACAAATGTTTTTTTCATCTTCTACAACAAGTACGGTAAATTTATGCATATGCTTCCTCCTTTGGCAGTGTAAATACAAATTCGGCCCCTTCTTTATGGTTCTGCGCAGTGATACTGCCGTGGTGGGCAGTAATGATTGTTTTGCAGATAGACAGGCCGATGCCCGTGCCTTTATGTACGTCGGAAGGAGAATTCTCAGACCAGGTGCCGTCAAAAATATCTTCCAGATGGCTCTCCTGCAGTCCGATTCCGTAGTCAATAATACGGAAGTAAATGTACTCCGGCTGATTTTCAATTACAAGACGTACGGGCAGGGCGCTTTTGGAATGCGTAATGGCATTTTCCAAAAGATTAATTAAAACCTGTTCGATGAGCATGGCGTCCATGGGGACGATCAGCAGTTCATCGGGAACAGATACATTAATTTCCGCATCCGGGAACCGTTTTTTCAGACGGTCCACCGATTCAGACACCACTTCTTCCACCGCTTCCGGACTGGTCTTTAAACTGGAAGCTCCGGTTTGGATTCTGGTGACAGACAGAAGATTTTCCACCATGTTCAGCAGCCATTCTGCATCATCATGGATATTGTGAAGAAGTTTCTGGCATTCCTGAGAACAAAAACTAAATTCCTCGGCTTCTATCGAAGAGACAGAGCCCAGGATACTGGTTAAAGGAGTGCGCAGATCGTGAGAGACTGCGCGAAGCAGGTTGGCGCGCATTTTTTCCTTTTCTGCTTCCATCAATTGTTTTTCATGAAATGCAAGAATTTCTGTCTGTTGCTTCAGATTGGATGTAGTAGCGCTGGTGATGGAAGAGAGGGTCAGCATGCAGATGAACGTAAAAGGATAGTTATTTATAGAAAAATCCAATCTGAAATATGGATAAGTAAAGAAACAATTGATTAAAATAATACTGAGCAAAGAAGCAAGAATGCCGTAAAAGTAACCAGTCGTATACCGCGCAACTGTAATGATGCCAATCACATAAAACAGGGCAATATTTGCCGGACTTTGCGAAATGAAGTAAAATAGAATAAATGTCAGGCCGGTGGTTACAAAAAGCAGCCCAATTGTGACGGCTAAATCGTGGAACAGTTGTCTTTTTATAATTTTTTTCATCTGTACACCTCGATTCAAGATTCAAATTGTAACTGTGGTTTTGTTACTAATGTACCATGAAGAACATGAGGATTCAAGAAGGAAAGAAAATTTTAACATTTTTTTAGCAAAAAAGTGTAACAGTAATTATGGAAAGTATGATAGAATAAAATTTATAGTTAAAATTTCAGCATTTAAAAATTAACAGGAGGGATTTACTATGGCAGTGTTGGAGATTACAACAGATAATTTTGAGAAGGAAGTATTGCAGAGCGAAGTTCCGGTGCTGGTGGACTTCTGGGCCGTATGGTGCGGACCCTGCCAGATGCAGGGCCCGGTGATTGAAGAGGCCGCAGAGGCATATCCGGAAATTAAAGTGGGGAAACTGAATGTGGATGAGCAGGGAGCAGTGGCGCAGAAGTACGGCGTAATGAGCATTCCTACACTGATTGTATTCAAAGGCGGGGAAATTTATAAAAAGGCAGTGGGATTTCATTCACTGGAAGAAATCAGGCAGCTTTTGCCTTGACGAATCCAAAAATAAATTTTATAATAAAGAACAGTTACTTCTGTAACTGTTCTTTTTTCTTTTCAGCAAAATCATCCATGGGCGGGTCTTTTTAGCTGTGCCGGTTATGGAGCAGAAAGCTGTCGCAAAAATTACCAGAAAACAGTTGACAATTTCCCAAAAGTATATTAGTATAAATACGAACATAAGTTCGCAGAAGGAGAATTGATATGGCGAAAGAGGATAAGAGAGAAGATAAATTAAAAGCATTGGATGCCGCAATTGCGAAGATTGAGAAGGATTACGGGAAGGGTTCTGTTATGAAGCTGGGAGAATCCGTGGCGAATATGAATGTGGAGGCGGTTCCCACCGGATGTCTCAGCCTGGATTTGGCCCTGGGGGTAGGCGGCGTGCCCAAGGGAAGAATTGTTGAAGTGTACGGGCCTGAGTCCAGCGGTAAGACCACGGTTGCGCTGCATATGGTGGCAGAAGTGCAGAAGAACGGAGGAATTGCCGGGTTTATTGATGCAGAACATGCCCTGGACCCGGTATATGCCAAGAAGATTGGCGTGGATATTGATAATCTCTATATTTCGCAGCCGGACAATGGAGAGCAGGCATTGGAGATTACAGAGACTATGGTGCGTTCCGGAGCAGTGGACATTGTGATTGTAGACTCTGTTGCGGCTCTGGTGCCCAAGGCGGAGATTGACGGCGATATGGGGGATTCCCATGTGGGGCTGCAGGCCAGACTGATGTCCCAGGCGCTCCGCAAGCTGACGGCTGTTATCAGCAAGTCCAACTGTATTGTTATTTTCATCAATCAGCTCAGAGAGAAAGTGGGCGTAATGTTCGGAAGTCCGGAGACCACCACCGGCGGGCGGGCGCTGAAGTTTTATTCCTCCATCCGTCTGGATGTAAGGAAGATAGAATCTCTGAAGCAGGCGGGAGAATTTATCGGGAACCGCACCAGAATTAAGGTGGTGAAGAACAAGGTGGCTCCGCCCTTTAAAGAGGCGGAATTCGATATTATGTTCGGCCAGGGAATTTCCAGAGAAGGAGATATTCTGGATCTGGCTGTGAACCATTCCATTATCCAGAAGTCCGGCGCCTGGTTTGCTTATAACAGCACAAAGATCGGCCAGGGACGGGAGAATGCGAAACAGTATTTGCGGGAGCATGAGGACATCTGCCTGGAAGTGGAGAAGAAAGTCCGGGATCAGGTGTTGTCCCAGGGAACGGAAGAAGAGGAGGCTGAGAAAGCAGAGAAGCCTGCAGCCAAGCCGGAGAAACCGGCAGCCAAGGAGCAAAAGCCGGGCAAGGAAGAGAAGCCGGAGGAGAAGGCCGGGAAACCGGAGGAACAGGCCGGAAAGCCGGAAGAGAAGCCTATGCCGGAGCCGTAAGGGAAGAACGGCAGCATAAGGGAATCAGGAGAGAATCAGAATGCAGGTGATGCAGATAAGCGGGCTTGATAAGAAACGCATGCGTATTTTTTTGGAGGACGGAAGAAGCTTTGTCCTGTACCGGGGAGAAGTGAGACGATATTCTCTGGAGGAAGGGGCGGAGCTTTCCGCCGGACAGTATGAGGAAATCTGCAGTGAGATTTTGAAGAAGAGAGCCAGAAGAAGGACGATGCATCTGTTGGAAAAGATGGATCGGACAGAGGCCCAGATCAGGGAGAAGCTGCGCCAGGGCTTTTATCCGGAAGAGATTATTGAAGATGCCGTGGCTTATGTCAAGGGGTATCATTATCTGGATGACAGCCGGTATGCAGAGAATTATGTCAGGAATCAGAGGGAGAAAAAAAGCCGCAGAAAGATACAGATGGAACTGATGGCGAAAGGAATTGACAGAGAACTGGCAGAGCAGACGCTGGAGGAAGAATGTCAGAGAGAAAATGAACAGGAATTGATTTTAAAATGGGTGGAAAAAAAGCATTACTCTGCCCAAACGGCGGATTTAAAGGAAAAACAGAGGATGTACCAGTTCCTGATGAGGAAAGGTTTTCAGTCAGATGATATTTTGCATGTATTAGACTACTTGACATAAAGCGGAAAAAAGTATAAAATCAATATGTTGTAATTCATGTTCATAGATTGCGGACCAACACTGTAATTTATTGTATATGACATATTAGAGATGAAAGTTTGCTATATGTACAATGAAAACTTAATAAGGAGGTGCTCCTGTGTCGCAAATTTTAATCGCTGTAGTAGTCACGTTAATTCTTGCAGTACCCGTTACCTACTTCTGCACTCTGGAATACCGCAGACGCGTGTTTGAATCCAAGATTGGAAGTGCAGAGGAGAAGGCAAGGGAAATCATAGATGAAGCTGTCAAGACTGCGGAGACCAAGAAGCGCGAATCTTTGCTGGAGATCAAGGAAGAGTCCATCCGGACCAAGAATGATCTTGATAAAGAAATCAAAGAACGCAGAAATGAGATTCAGCGCAATGAACGGCGGATTATTCAGAAGGAAGAAAATCTGGATAGAAAGCTGGAAGCAATTGAAAAGAAGGAATCCGGGTTTGCAGCGAAGGAAGAAGAAATTAACAGACAAAAAGCGGAAGTTTCCAGACTACACGAAGAGCGCGTACAGGAACTGGAGAGAATCTCTGGATTAACCTCTGAACAGGCAAAAGATTATCTTTTAAAAATGGTTGAAGATGATGTAAAGCTTGATACTGCAAAATTAATCAAAGAAATGGAAATCAAAGCAAAGGAAGAAGCTGGGAAGAAGGCAAGAGAGTATGTGGTGACTGCCATTCAAAAATGCGCGGCAGATCATGTGGCCGAGACTACGATATCGGTAGTTCAGCTTCCCAATGACGAAATGAAAGGTCGGATTATCGGTCGGGAAGGAAGAAATATCCGGACATTGGAGACAATGACGGGAGTGGATTTGATTATCGACGACACGCCGGAAGCAGTGATTCTTTCCGGTTTCGATCCGGTTCGGCGGGAGGTTGCCCGTATTGCTTTGGAGAAACTGATTGTGGATGGACGAATCCATCCTGCAAGAATTGAAGAGATGGTTGAGAAAGCCCAGAAGGAAGTGGAGACCATGATTCGGGAAGAAGGCGAGGCAGCTACGCTGGAAGTCGGAGTGCATGGAATTCATCCGGAACTTGTGCGTTTGCTTGGTAAGATGAAGTTCCGTACAAGCTATGGGCAGAATGCTCTGAAACATTCGATTGAAGTAGCCCAGCTTTCCGGGTTACTGGCAGCAGAACTTGGCGTGGATGTGAGGGTGGCGAAACGGGCTGGCCTGCTTCACGATATCGGTAAATCTGTTGACCATGAAATGGAAGGCTCACATATTCAGATTGGTGTGGATTTGTGCAGAAAGTACAAAGAGAGTCCCACCATAGTTAATGCAGTGGAAGCACATCACGGAGACGTGGAAGCAGAATCTTTGATTGCGTGTCTGGTACAGGCCGCTGATGCAATTTCGGCAGCAAGACCGGGGGCAAGAAGAGAAACATTGGAAACATATTCAAACAGATTGAAACAGTTAGAAGATATTGCTAATGGTTTTAAGGGTGTTGATAAGTCTTTTGCTATTCAGGCAGGTAGAGAGATTCGAATTATGGTAGTTCCTGATCAGATTACTGATGCTGATATGGTATTGTTGGCGCGTGATATTTCAAAACAGATTGAGAATGAACTGGAATATCCGGGTCAGATTAAAGTGAATGTAATTCGTGAGTCTCGTGTGACAGATTACGCTAAGTAGAGGTTGCACAATTTGGGGAAGTGGACAATCTTTCAATGGAAGATGATCCCATATGCCAGAATTATCAGGCCGTCAACAGTTTGTTGGCGGTCTTTGAATTGCAGAAAAGTCATGGAAACGGCTTGGGAGGATACAAGTATGAAACAGCCATTAATTAAAAGAACCAAAAGAGTGTTGGAGCATGAAGGAGCGATTTTGGATATCTATTCGGATTATATGGAACTTCCGGACGGTAAAATAGAAAAATGGGATTATGTGGAGCACAGAAAGGGAGCTGCGGCAGTGGTGCCTGTAATGGCAGACGGAAGGATTCTGATGGTTCGTCAGTACCGCAATGCCCTGGATCGGTTTACCCTGGAAATCCCTGCCGGGGCAAGAGATTCCAAGACAGAACCCACCATTGAGTGCGCAGCCCGGGAACTGGAGGAAGAGACAGGGTATCGGTGCGAGAATCTGGAATTTCTGATTTCGCTGCGTACCACGGTTGCTTTCTGCAATGAACTGGTGGACGTATATGCAGCCCGGGAGCTGATTCCCTCCCATCAGCATTTGGATGAAGGGGAATTTATTAATTTGGAGCCTTATACGTTGGAAGAATTGTGTACGCTGATTTACCAGGGCGTGATACAGGACGCTAAGACGGTAGCGGCGATTATGGCATATAAGAACAAATACAGTTAATTTTTTTCCATGGACTTGCATAAGATTTAAGAAAAAAGAATGAGAAGTCTATGAAAAAAATGTTGCGTTTTTCCTGGAAGCAGAAAAGCGATGGGGCCAGAACCCAACCTCTCTGGGTGAAGATCATGAAGGCGTTTCTTCTGATTTCATTTGTTGCAGGTATTTTTGCGGCAAATCTGATGGGAAGGGAAGCGGTTTCCAATGCAGGGGTACTGAATGACTATTTTATAGAAAAATTTCAGTATGCCAGGGTGGACGGGCAAAATCTGTTTTTCTATATTGTGGGAGAGCGGATGCCTTTGCTGCTTTTGCTGTTTGCTCTGGTTTTTACGTCTTTTGGAATTTTCGGCGGGATTCTTGTCCTGGGGTGGCAGGGATTTTCCGTGGGATTTATGCTTTCCACAGGAATTGCCAAATATGGGATAAAAGGTATTGTGTTGGTTTTGGGCGGCCTGTTTCCGCAGTATCTCTTTTATCTTGCTGTTTATGTATCTTATTGTTATGTGGCAGTTTTTCTTCGGCGGCGTTCCGCCGGGGAAGGGAGAGAAATCATGGATCGTAAGCTGGTATACGGAATGGGGGGAATATCTTTTGCTGTTCTGCTATTGGTGTTTGCTGCCGGGATTTTTCTGGAAAGCTATGTGAATCCGATGATTTTAAAAAATATATTAAAAATTTTCTAAAATGAGGTAGTAAATTATGACGTGTGAGATTCAAAAGTTCGTTCAATATATGGAAGAGGTTCGGAAAACTTCTTACAATACAGTGGTTTCTTATGAACGGGACTTGAAGAAGATGAATCAGTATTTCATGGAACAGGGAATTGAAGAGGTAAATCAGATCACGGGGATTATGCTGAATTCCTATATTTTATTTCAGGAGAAGCAGGGCAGGAAACCGTCCACCATTTCCAGGAGTATTGCGGCCCTGAAAGCATTTTTTCATTATCTGCAGAAGGAAGGACTGGCAGACACAGATGCGGCAGAGGAGTTAAAGGCGCCGAAGGTGGAGAAAAAAGCGCCGATGATTCTGACGAAAGAAGAGACCAGCCGGTTACTGGAAGAAGCAAAAGGCAAAACGCCCAAGGAACTGAGAGACAGCGCCATGTTAGAGCTTCTGTATGCCACAGGAATCCGGGTATCGGAATTGATTTCCCTGAAAGTATCGGATGTAAATCTCCAGATGGAATACATTGTCTGCCGGGAGGGAATGAAAGAGCGGATTGTTCCCTTTGGAACGGTGGCAAAGGAGGCCTTGGAGCTGTATCTGGAAGAGGGGCGTCCCGTTATGACAGATAAAGACAACTCCTGCCTGTTTACCAATTGCTCCGGCCAGGCCATGAGCCGTCAGGGCTTCTGGAAACTGGTGAAAGCCTACGGCAGAAAAGCCGGGATTACCAGAGAGCTGACGCCCCATACCCTGCGGCATTCCTTTGCCGTTCATCTGGTAAGCAACGGCGCAGATCTCCATTCTGTGAAGGAGATGCTGGGGCATTCAGATATTTCAACCACTCAGATGTATGCGCAAATGACTAAAAGCCGCGTGCGGGAGGTTTATGCCAGAACCCATCCGAGGAGTTAGAACATCTCTTATTGGTTCATTTCAGCAATCTGATAAATCAATTCTTCCGATTCCTGCCATCCAAGGCAGGGGTCGGTAATGGATTTTCCATAAACATGTTCTCCGACTTTCTGGCATCCTGCTTCCAGATAGCTTTCAATCATAACTCCCTTTACCAGTTTTTTCAGTTCCGGTGAGATTTTGCGGTTATGCATAATTTCTTTTACAATACGTATCTGTTGTTCGTATTGCTTGTTGGAGTTGGAGTGGTTGGCGTCAATAATGGCGGCCGGATTTACCAAATCCATTTTATCGTACATCTGGATCAGCAGCTCCAAATCCTCATAGTGATAGTTGGGGATACAGACGCCCCGTTTATTTACAGCGCCCCGCAGCACTACATGGGTCAGCGGATTTCCGGTGGTGCTGACTTCATATCCCCGGAATACAAAATGATGGGGATGCTGACCGGCATATACGGAATTCAGCATAACGGAATAGTCTCCGCTGGTGGGATTTTTCATGCCGGCAGGCACGTCAAAACCGCTGACAGTCAGACGGTGATGCTGATCCTCCACAGAACGGGCGCCGATGGCAACATAAGACAGCAAATCTTCCACATAGGGCCAGTTTTCCGGATAGAGCATTTCGTCTGCAGAGGAAAGGCCGCTTTCTTCCAATGCGCGGATATGCATTTTGCGCATGGCAATCAGCCCGGCAAGCATATCCGGCCGTTTTTCCGGGTCTGGCTGATGGGCGATGCCTTTGTATCCTTCTCCCGTGGTACGGGGTTTATTGGTGTAAATGCGGGGAACAATCACCAGGCGGTCAGCCACCTGTTCCTGGACTTTACTGAGCCGGCTGATATAATCGCAGACGGCGTCCTCATTGTCGGCAGAGCAGGGGCCTATAATCACAAGGAATTTGTCGGACTGGCCGGTAATGATATCTTTGACAAGCCTGTCCCGTTCTGCTTTCGTCTGAATCGCAGAGGGTGATAAGGCATATTCCTGTTTGATTTCTTCCGGGGTTGGAAGCTGTTTTAAAAATGTAAAACTCATAGTCATCATCTCCTTATACAATAATCCCACGAAATATCTTAATAGATAATCGAAAATCTGTCAATGTCTGTATCCAAATATCAGACCTTCCCGGCAGAACTGGACTTTTACATTTTGTTATTGCAATACAAAGGGGGAATTGCTATAATGAGTCTGTTGTTTTCAGAGGTGAGGAAAAGGAATACGAATGGAGGAAGTCATGAATCATTTAGATGAGTTGCGCGTCAGGCTGTCAGTATGCGATGAGCAGATTCTGGAATGTCTTTTGAAAAGAAATGCCATTGTAGAAGATATTATGAAATATAAAGAATCCCATAATATGCAGATTATTCAGCCGGAGCAGGAAAAACGGCAGAATCAGAAACTGGAACAGGAACTGGAAGGGAAAAGACATGCCAAAGAAATTTTGGATATTTTTCACCGCATTACTTATAACAGTAAGAAAATCCAGGCCAGACATTTGTTCCATTACAATATTGTCCTGATTGGGTTTATGGGAAGCGGCAAATCCACCATATCCGATTATCTGAGCACCATGTTTGCCATGGACGCTGTGGAGATGGATCAGATTATTTCCCAGCGGGAGGGCATGAGCATTTCAGATATTTTCGCAGTATATGGGGAAGAGTATTTCCGCAACCTGGAAACAAACCTTCTGGTGGAAATGCAGTCCAGGAATAATGTGGTAATTTCGTGCGGCGGCGGAACGCCGATGCGGGAAAAAAATGTGGCTGAGATGAAGAAAAACGGAAGAGTGGTGCTCTTAACGGCAAGCCCGGAAACGATTTATCACCGGGTCAAAGACAGCCACGACAGACCGCTGCTGGAAAATAACAAAAACGTTTCTTTTATTACCGAACTGATGGAAAAAAGAAGGGTAAAATATGAGACCGCTGCGGATGTGATTATAGAGACAGACGGTAAGAATGAACTGGAAATCTGTGAGGAGCTGGTGCAGCGTCTGATGGAACTGGATGAAAAGCGGTAAGGCGCTGCAAAACTGCTTTAAGACAACAGAAACAGAAGCTCTCTGCAGTTTTTGCCAAGAGGCAATTGCAGAGAACTTCTGCGGCGTCAGTTCCAAATTTGAAATTTTAAATAAAATTCCGTTTGTCCAGAACGTTTAAAATATTACGGCCTTCTTCTGTGCCTTCAATAATTCTTCTTGCCCGAACGCTGTCTCCCACATTCATAATTTCTGTTGTTCCAGTGTCAAAGCTATCCTGCAGTTGTTTTAAAATAGGATTGTTTGCACGCATTCCAAGGCATACAAAGCCATAGTCAAAGGGAAGCTCTTCTTCGCTTCCGTCAGGATTTTTCACCAGGAAAGAACTTTCCTTCACTTCCAGAAGAGCAGTGTTGGTAAGCTGTTTTACGCCGTGTTTCTCCATCAGGTTGAAAGTGCCTGTTTTGGATACCGGATCGATACCGTTTCCAATGATGGGCATCATTTCCACAATGCTCACATCAGCGCCTCGGGGCGCAAAGTATTCCACCACATCCAGGCCCACGGCGCCTCCGCCGATGACAACGACTTTTTTGCCGGACATATCTTTCGGATAGTCACCGGAGACTACGTGGTTTATCATATTTAATATAGAAGAAACTTTTCCGTTTTCTTTGTCAATTACATCATGCAGCCCCTTAATGGGAGGCAGAAGAGGACTGGAACCGGTAGCGTTGACGATAATGTCAGGATGCAGGCTCTCAATCTGCTCAATGGTGGCTTCTGTATTTTTGAAGATAAACAGGTTCTTCATTTTTTCTGCCCGGTGAATCAGATAATTGGGAAAATCTGCCAGGCGGTTTTTATCCGGAATTTTGGAAATTTCCGCAGCCAGGCCGCCCAGATAAGATTTTTTCTCAATAACGAAAGTAGTGCAGCCCACTTCTGCGGCGGTGCATGCAGCCTCCAGTCCGGCGGTACCTGCTCCGATAACCACCACGTTGCATTGCCGTTTCACACGTTTTTTCTTGTAATCTTCTCCGGTGTTTACGCCGGGATTAATGGTGCAGCGGATGGGGCGGTTAATGCCGATTCGGTGTCCGGCGCATCCGATGTTGCAGGAAATACATTTGCGGATGTCCTGCACATCTCCGAATTCCGTTTTGTTGACCCATTCCGGATCAGCAATCAGTCCCCGGCCGATGCCGATTAAATCAGCGTCTCCCCTGGCCAGGATATCATCTGCGATTCTGGGATTACGGATATTTCCCATAGTGATGCAGGGTTTGTTGTAACGCTCTTTTACAGCTTTTGCCAGATAAGAACGCCAACCGTCTGCCAGGTAATTGGCGTCAATCTGATACTGGATGGAGCCGTTTAATCCTGCGGATACGTCAAATACATCCACTTCTTTTTCAAAATACTGCAAGTATTCCAGAGTGTCGTCTAAAGTGTTTCCGCCTTCCATAAATTCATCGGCGCTTAACCGGACGAAAATAGGGAAGAATGGCCCTACCTGCCTGCGGACCTCCTCGATAACCAGTCTGGCAAAACGGGCGCGGTTCTCCGGCGAGCCGCCGAATTCATCCGTCCGCTTGTTGGTCAGCGGTGAGAGGAACTGACTCAGCAGATAAGAATGGCCCGCATGAATTTCCACAGCGTCAAATCCTGCTGTCTGGGCGCGTTTGGCTGCTTTTCCGTACTTCTCCACAATTTCCAGAATTTCTTCTTTGTTCAGAGGGCGCGGAATTTCGCCGCCTTCTTTGGAAGGGATATCGGAAGCGGAGACCGGCTGTATTCCGGTACGGTGGGCCTGTGCGGAAGCGCCTGCGTGGTTGATCTGAATGGCAATGCAGGCGCCGTGTTTATGTACGGTTTCGCATAGCTTGTACAATCTGGGAATATAACTGTCATGGTCAATGCGCAGCTGGGTAGTCCCATTGGAACCCTGCGGGGAAAATACACTGGCATTTTCCACAATAATCAGCCCTGTGCCGCCTTTGGCACGCTGTTCATAATAATTGATGTGCAGAAAACTCATTTCGCCGTTCTGCTCACCGTAATTTGTTCCCATGGGCATCATGACAATCCTGTTTTTCATGGTCATGCGCTTGACGGTAAAGGGTTCAAAAATATGTTTGTATTCATTTTTCATGTATGATTACCCCCAGGTTCTGAAGTTTCATTTTGCCGATCCTGCTGGAGAATCTTGTGCAGGAGTGACAATCAAATAGGTTTGAGAGGTTGTCAATATAGCATATATCCAGGTACGGGCAGCCCTGGTATATTTGTTGCATTCAGTATAATGGATAAAGAATCAGAAAACAAATTGATATTTTTGTTAAAATCTATAGAAAATGTGCATGGATTTTGGTATGATATGATTCAGAATACCTTTGGCGGCGCAGGCTGCCCTGTGGAAGTAAGTTTTCGGAAAGGATATGTGCAGAAAATGAATCTAAATCAGCTTTATTATTTTGTAACATTGGCAGAAACAGAGCATTATTCCAGGGCGGCGGAAATACTGTCCATCACTCAGCCAAGCTTAAGCCACGCCATTGCCAGGTTAGAAGAGGAACTGGGAGCGGAGCTTTTTGAAAAAAGAGGGCGCAACGTGGTTCTGACCAAATATGGAAAAGTATTTTTGGAGCATGCCCGGGAATCTCTGCAGTCTTTAGAAGTTGGCATTAAAAAGACGAAAGCGCTGACTGGAAAAAATTCCGGCGTCATTGATCTGGCCTATATCTATACGCTGGGACTGGAATTTGTGCCCCGGCTGGTACGGCAGTTTATGGAGGAGCATCCGCAGCTGAATGTGCAGTTTCGGTTTACAGTGGGAAATACCATAGAAATTATCCGGGGGCTGAAGGAAGAGAAATATGACGTGGCCTTCTGTTCCAGAAAAGAAGAAGAGAAGCAGATGATATTTGAGCCGGTAGCGGAGGAAAAACTGGTGGTAGTTGTGGCGAAAAATCACCCCCTGGCTCAAAAGGACAGGATTTCCCTGAAAGAGACGGCAGATTTTCCTCAGATATTTTTCACCAGATCCAGCGGCCTTCGCCCTACCATTGTGAAAATGTTCGATATGGCGGGAATTGCACCGAAGATTGCCTATGAGATTGAGGAGGACAGCGCCATGGCGGGCCTTGTGGCCGGAAATTTCGGAATTGCAGTGATGCCGGAGGTTCCGGTGCTGAAATATCTGGATGTGAAAACCTTGAATATTACGGAGCCTGTCATCGAACGCTACATCTATATGGCCCAGTTAAAAGGCCAGTATCAGCCGCCGGTTTTAAAAAAATTTTTGGATTATGTGCAAAATCAACAGTTGAAAAAATGAAAAAGGTAGTATATAATGATTGCCAAGAGGTTGTCAGAGATTTAACAAACGGGCAGGAGACACAATAGGAAAGACAATAAGAGAACGATAAAATTAAGAATGAAAGAAGGAAATAACATGGCAGAGAGAATTACAGGACATACAGAACTTATCGGATTAATGGCTTATCCAATCAGACATTCAAGTTCACCGGCAATGCACAATGAGGCATTTGCATATCTTGGTCTGGACTATGCATATCTTGCTTTTGAAGTAGACAACGATACTCTGGAGGACGCAGTGAAAGGTCTCAGGGCGCTGAAGATGGTGGGATCGAATGTATCCATGCCCAACAAGACAGTAGTACATAAATATCTGGACAAATTATCACCGGCAGCAGAATTGTGCGGCGCAGTGAATACCATTGTCAATGAGAACGGCGTACTGACCGGACACATTACAGACGGTATCGGCTATATGAAATCTCTGAAAGACAACAATATCGACGTGATCGGCAAGAAAATGACTATCGTAGGCTCCGGCGGCGCAGCTACAGCCATTGAGGTGCAGGCGGCTCTGGACGGAGTGGCAGAGATGTCTATTTTCAATATCAAAGACAAATTCTGGAGCAATGCAGAGGAAACTGTGCGTAAAATCAGCGAAAAAACCAACTGCAAGGTAGCTTTATACGATCTGGCAGATCTGGATAAATTAAAAGAAGAAATCGCAGATTCTTATCTTTTTGCAAATGCAACGGGTATGGGAATGAAACCTTTGGAGGGACAGACATATATTCCTGACAAATCTTTCTTCCGTCCGGAGCTGATTGTAACAGACGTTGTATATTCTCCCAGAGAGACAGCAATGCTTAAGATGGCAAAAGAAGTGGGCTGCAAGACTATGAACGGCATGGGAATGATGCTGTTCCAGGGTGCGGCTGCTTTTGAGATGTGGACCGGAAAAGAAATGCCCATTGAGCATATGAAGAAAATTCTTGACATTAAATACGACTAAAATAAAAATATATTTGCAGATTGACAATTGAATAACATCATAGGAATGATAGTGGACGGTGCATGGCGCACTGGATGCGCTTTTGCACCAGTGGAGGAAAACATGAAAAAGAAATATTTATTTAGTGCACTGATTCTGTATTTGAATTTTTTTATCCATGGGATCGGCTGTTCTATTTTAAGCCAGCAGGTGGTAAAGGAAATGCTGATTGCGCAATGGGGAATTGATGATGTAATGCAGGTAACTGCAATTGCGGCGGCCCTGGGGTTGGGGAGACTGATTTCACTTCCATTTGCAGGACCTCTGTCGGATAAGCTGGGACGCAGGGTATCTGTTTTGATTGGCGTGGCTTCCTATGTAATCTTCTTTGTGGGAATTGCTTTTTCACCCAATATACAGATCGCTTACGTGGCAGCAGTCTTAGGCGGCATTGCAAATTCTTTCCTGGATACGGCGACTTATCCTGCAGTGGCGGAGATTATATACGCATACACAGGAATTGCAACCATGGGAATTAAATTCTTTATTTCTATTGCCCAATTGATGATGCCGTTCTTCTTAGGCGTGTTTGCAGGAACGAAAATGTCATACCTGACGCTGCCTTTGGTGGCAGGCATTGTAATTGCAGTTCTGGGCGTACTGGCAATTTTTGCGCCTTTGCCCCAGGAATCTGCAAGCGGCAAATCAGAATCATTCATTGATAACCTGAAAAATGCGCATTTTTCACTGGAAAGCGTTGCCCTTATTTTGATCGGATTTACAAGCACGGCAACATTCCAGCTTTGGCTCAATTGCGCCCAGACATTCGGAAAAGAAGTTGCGGGCATCCCCTCAGAGACAGTTTCCATCATGCAGACCTATTATTCAGCCGGAACGATGGTTGCGCTTGTGGTGACGAGTGTCTTGATTACCAAATTCAAACAGGTGAGATTTCTTGTCATTTACCCGGCGATTTCAGCCGTGATGCTGGTGTTGGTATATCTTATAAAAACTCCGATGATTTGTTATGTGGGAGCCTTTGTGCTTGGATATGCGGCGGCAGGCGGCGTTCTTCAGATGGCCACTGCTACAGTCAATGATCTGTTCCCCAAGATCAAGGGAACCATCACAAGTCTGGTGATGATTGCCTCCAGTTTGTGCAACTATACGATCTTAAGCGCAGCTTCTAAGATGACAGCTATGAATGTAATTATTATGAACTTAATTATTACAGTTGTAGGAGTTATTCTTGCAGTATTTGTAAATATAAGGTATGGAACCTTAGTGGAGAATTCCCGGAAATCGAATCAGGGATAATATCAGAACTGTTATTGAAAATCCAAAGAAGCAGGAGGTAGTAAAATGAATCCGGTAGTAGTAAGGAATATTAAAATAGGGGAAGGAATTCCCAAAATCTGTATGCCGATTGTAGGAGTGACTAAGGAGGAGATTATCAAAGAGGCCAAAACCTTTGACGCAATTCCCGTGGACGTTGTGGAGTGGCGCGTAGACTGGTTTGAGCATGTATTTGAGACAGATAAAGTGAAAGAAGTTCTGGCAGAGCTGCGTGAGGCATTAAAGGAAATTCCGATTCTGTTTACGTTCCGCACTTCCAAAGAAGGCGGAGAGCGGGCTATCGAGCCGGAAGCTTACAAGAAGCTGAATATTGCGGCGGCAGAAAGCGGCTGTGTGGATTTGGTGGATGTGGAAGCGTTTACCGGGGATGAAGTGGTAAAAGAAATAATTGAAGCAGTGCATCAGCATGGGGTGAAAGTGGTTGCCTCCAACCATGATTTTGACAAAACCCCGGCAAAAGACGATATTGTGGGAAGGCTCTGCAAGATGCAGGAGCTTGGCGCAGATATTCCGAAAATTGCCGTAATGCCCAAAAGCAAGGAGGATGTCCTGACGTTGCTTGCGGCAACAGAGGAGATGAACCGGAAACATGCAGACCGTCCGATTATTACCATGTCTATGGCAGGCACAGGGGTAATCAGCCGTCTGTGCGGCGAAGTGTTCGGCTCTGCGCTGACCTTTGGAGCGGCGAAAAAAGCTTCCGCGCCGGGGCAGATGGGAGTGGAGGATCTGGCGCAGGTACTTTCCCTGCTGCATAAGAGTCTGTAATGAAATAGGTAAATAATGAAGGGCCTGACGATGTAAGTTCGCCGGGCCCTTTACGATGCATAAGGAGGAAGCCTATGAAGCGAGTATTCTCTTGGCTCAACGACAGCCTGGAAGAATTCCTTATGGCGGTAAGCCTGATTCTGATGATGCTCATTATGGGAATCCAGGTGTTTTCCCGGTATGCGCTGGGAGCATCTCTTTCCTGGTCCGAAGAGCTTACTAGATATATCTTTGTGTGGGCGGGGTTTCTAAGCGTCAGCTATTGCACAAAGAAATGTGTTTCTATTAAAATTGAGCAGTTTGTAGCCATGTTTCCCAGGCGGGGCAAGGCGGTGTTCAAACTGGTAAACCATACCTTTGAACTGATTTTCTTTTTCTATCTGATGCCTTTTGCCGTACAGTATCTGATATCCGCAGTGGAAAGCGGCCAGGTCAGCCCGGCCTGCCGGATTCCCATGTACTATATCCAGGCGGCGCCTTTGTTCAGCTTTCTTCTGACGGCGCTGCGGATTATCCAGCGGTGGTATATTGAGCTGCAGGTGCTGCGGACCGGGCAGGAGGAGCCGGGAAAAAGAACTGCAGAAGAGAAAAACAAGAGGGAGGTGGGCTGAACATGTCAGCAGTGGTTGTATTTATAATTTTTGTGATATGCCTGGTCATTGCAATTCCGGTGTCCATTTCCCTTGGAATTGTGTCAGTGCTTCCGGGAGCCTTTGATCCTTCCTTTACGGCCTCCGGGCAGTTTGTAATACGTTCCATGTTAGGCGGCATTGACAGTTTTCCGCTGCTTGCAGTGCCTATGTTTGTGCTTTCAGGTATTGTGATGGCCAAAGGCGGAATTTCCAAAAAGCTGTTTGACGTATTTGCCTTTTTTCTGGGCAGCCGCACGGCGGGAGTTCCCTGCGCCGTGATTGTCACCTGTCTGTTCTACGGAGCGATTTCCGGTTCCGCGCCTGCTACAGTGGCGGCGGTTGGAAGCATGACCATTCCCATTTTAGTAAAACTGGGATATGACAAATCTTTTTCCACCGCGGTGGTGGCGGTGTCCGGCGGTTTGGGAGTGATTATTCCGCCCAGTATCCCTTTTATTATGTACGGCATGGCTTCCGGAGCTTCCGTCAGCGATTTGTTTCTGTCCGGAATTATCCCGGGGCTTCTGATCAGCGCGCTTTTGATGCTGTATGCGTTTTATTATTGCAGAAAGCATGGGGAGGATCGGGAAAAAATAAGCGCCGTGGTGGGAGAACTCCATAAAAAGGGTTTGTTTGCCGTGCTGAGAGACAGTTTTTTTGCACTGCTCAGCCCGGTGATTATCCTGGGATGCATCTATTCGGGAATTGCTTCCCCCACGGAAGCGGCGGTAATCTCTGTGTTTTATGCGCTGTTTGTCAGTCTGTTTGTCTATAAATCCATTGGATTTGGAGATATCTGGGGGATTATGAAAGAATCTGTCCGCACTTATGCACCCATTATGTTTATTCTGGCTGCTTCTGTGGCATTTTCCAGGGTTCTGACTCTGATCCAGGTGCCCCAGGCAGTCAGCGGATGGCTGCTTGCCCATGTGACCAACCGGATCGCATTGCTTCTTGTGATTAATCTCTTTCTATTAATAGTAGGGATGGTAATGGACACCACGCCGGCGATTCTGATTCTGGCGCCGATTCTGCTGCCCATTGTGGAAGCCGTGGGCATGCACCCGGTACATTTTGGAGTGATGATGGTGGTGAATCTGGCCATTGGATTTGTGACGCCGCCCATAGGCGTGAATCTGTTTGTGGCAAGCTCTCTGTCGGATATTCCGGTGATGGAGATTGCAGGAAAAGCCATGCCCATGATTCTGTATTTTCTGGCTGCGCTGCTTCTTTTAACTTTTGTGCCGGCAATCAGCCTGGCATTTCTTTAGGAGGTGCGGAGATGGAGAAAAACAAGATAAGGCACAGTGTATGGCGAACAGTGTTCTGTCTGGCGGTTTTACTGTTTCTTCCGGTTTCCGGCTGCGGCAGGCCGGAGGCAGGAGAAGGGGAGCAAAGATACGCCTGGCCTCTTGGGACGGCAAGCCCGGAGGATACTGTCACCCAGATTTATGCGGAGAAATTTGTCGGGGAGGTAGACAGGCTCAGCGGCGGGAAAATGAAGATTCAGGTATATCCCAACAGCACCTTGGGCGGCGACCGGGAGCTGCTGGAATCCTGCCGGGCTGGAGATATCCCCTTTGTGATTCAAAATACTGCGCCCCAGGTGCCCTTTATGCAGGATTTGGCGGTGTTTGACATGCCCTGCCTGTTCGATACCATTGAAGAAGTCCGGGAGAAAGTGGATGATGGTGAATTTTACGGACTGGTGCAGCAGGTGTACCGGGAGCATGGATACCGGCTGCTGGGATATGCAGACCAGGGCTTCCGGGTGATGTCCACCAATCGGAGCATTGGGGCTTTCGGCGATTTCAAAGGACAGAAAATCAGAACCATGGAGAATTCCTATCACATGGATTTCTGGAAAGCGCTGGCGGCAGCCCCGACGCCCATGACCTTCAGCGAAGTGTATATCGGGCTTCAGCAGGGAACCATTGACGCCCAGGAAAATCCCTATGAGGTCATTGTATCCAACCGGCTCTATGAACAGCAGGATTATGTGGTGGAAACCAATCACCTGCCCCATCTGATTTCCCTGATTGTCAGCGACAGTTTTTTTGAGGAGCTAATGCCCAAAGAGCAGGAAATTTTAAGAAAAGCGGCGGCCTTCGCAGGGGAAGAGGCCAGAAAAGCCTCAGATGAACGCATTGCGGATAAAAAAAGAGAGATAGCGGACAGCGGAACAGAGATTGTTGTTCTGGAACAAGAGCTGCGGGAGGAAATGAAGGAAGCCTCGGAGCAGGTTTATGAGAAAATTAAAGAAGTTGTGGACGGGGAAATTGTAAAGGCATATACGGAGCAGTAATTTTCTTGCATACACATGAAAATGTATATTAATTGCACCTGAAATATATATTTCAGGTGCAATTTGCACAAAATTTGAAAAACATCAAAATTCTTTTGATTTTTTGAAAAAAGTATGGTACAATAGTTGCGTTGTAAAAAATAACTGGAAAAAGCACCCATAGTTTAACGGATAAAATACCAGATTCCGGTTCTGGGGCTGGGGGTTCGATTCCCTCTGGGTGCATTTATAATTACTGATGTACAGTAATTGATGAAACATAGTAACTGCTGTATTCCGGCAGATAATCTTTTGACGGACAGGCCGGGTGTGGCTGATAACGATAGATTGCGTTTGTAGGTAAGGAGCAAATATGAGATTTACAGATAGAAAGAATGACAACGTTGAATTAGTATCCGAAAATGGAATGATTATAAATAAAATTACAGAATTTTTAAAGAAAAATGTGAAATATGTATCCAGAACCGCAATGATTTTTGCTTTGGCGTCTGTTCTTATGCTGACAGGATGCAATGAGAAGAATGACGGCAAAGAACCGGATCAGGCTCAGGACGGGCAGGAAGTTTCCGCAGACAATGCACAGCAGCCGACAGCTGAGAAAGATGAGTATGAAGTAGACGCGCAGCCGGAGGTTAAGGAACTGATATCTACTTATTATAATTCTTATGCTGCAGGAGATATTGACAAACTGGTTTCTATTACCCAGTTTCTTTCTGATATGGAAAAAAGCTACATTCAGATGATGAATGAGCATGTGGAAAGCTACAGCGATGTGACATGCTACACCAAGGAAGGACTGGAAGAAGGCTCTTATCTGGTGTCTGTGGCATTTAATATGCATTTCAGCGGTGTGGAAGGCGGACTTCCGGGATTGGATTTCTACTATCTGAGAACCAGTGAGGACGGAAAACTGTATATTGACAACCGTTACAGCGCATTCAACCGTTTGCTTCAGGAACAGGAGACAGAAGCGGAAATAGACAGTCTGATTGCAGAATTTGAAGCCGGAGAAGATGTGCAGAAGCTTCGTGCAGAATTTGATGAGAAATATAAACAGGCCGAGGCGGCAGACGAGAACCTGAAGAGTAAGGCGGACGCTGTTTCAGACGCAATCCGTCAGTGGAGAGAGTCTTATAGCCCGGACGCCCCCAAGGAAGAGGGACAGCCAGAGGAAAATGCAGAGGCACAGCCGGAGGAAAATACAGAGAACACCGATGCGAAGCCGGAAGAATCTTCAGAAGAGAATACAGAGCAGCCCTCTGAGGAAACTGCTGAGAATACAGATGCAGAGACGCCTGAGGAGGACAGTACACCGGAGATTAATTATGTACCGGAAGGAAAAGTACTTACTGCAAGCAGCAGCTATAATGTCCGCAAGTCCATGAATGAGTCGGCAGAACTGGTGGGAACTACGGCAGAAGGCGACAGCATCAAAGTAATTTTAAGTTATGCAGAAGGCTGGACAAAGGTAGAGTGGAATGGTCAGACCGGATATATCCGGACAGATTTACTGTTAAATAATTAAAATGACAGGACAAAGAGGTCTAAAGAAGGAGAATTGCCTGGATGGGCAGTTCTCTTTTTAGCAAAAGGAACTATTATAAAACTGGTATAAAAAATGCAAAATGTTTCAACCTAATAGGAAACACGATTAGGAGGAAACCATGCGTAATTATCAGGAAATTAATGTCTTAAAAGAAACCAGAAGAAATGCGGCCATGGCAGTAAAGGCCATCGACGCCCTGATGGGAAAAGTGTATAATCAGGAATTTGCCTACGAACTGACAGCCGAGAGGAACCGGTTTAAGAATTTTGAACGGAAGGCGGAGGCCGGACTGTGGGAACACGGGATAGTGCCCAAAGAGTCGGGCCTTGGCAAAGCAATGCTGTGGGGCGCCATACAGGCCAATACCATGCTGAATATCAGCACGCCCCATGTGGCGGATATGATGATACAGGGAAATACCAGGGGAATTACGGAACTTTTGAAGGTAAAACACAATAATAAAAATACCGGAAGCTTTGCCAATGAACTGGCAGAGGAATTGATGGATTTTGAAGAAGAAAATATCGCAAGATTAAAAAGATTTTTGTAAAGGTGTGGTTTGCAGTGTCAGAATCAGTCAGAATCAACAAGTATCTCAGCGAGGCGGGAGTCTGCTCCCGAAGAGAAGCTGATCGTCAGATTGAACGGGGAGCCATCACGATTAATGGCAAAACAGCAGTGATGGGAGATAAAGTCAGCCCGGGAGATGTTGTAATGTATGGGAAGAAGAAAGTCTCCATAGAGGAGGAAGCGGTGCTCCTGGCGGTAAATAAGCCTGCCGGAATTGTATGCACTTCCGAGAAGCGGGAGAAAGACAATATTGTGGACTATGTGAATTATCCCAAACGGATTTATCCCATCGGCAGACTGGATAAGAATTCCCACGGGCTGATTCTGATGACAAATCAGGGAGAGATTGCCAATCAGATTATGCGCAGCAGGAATTTACATGAAAAAGAATATATTGTGAAGGTAAACCGGGATGTGACGGAGGAATTTCTGTCGAATTTGTCAAAAGGCGTGTATCTGAAGGAGCTGGAAACGGAAACCAGGCCCTGTCAGGTGGAAAAAGTAGGAAAACGTACCTTCCGCATTATTTTGACCCAGGGGCTGAACCGTCAGATCCGCAGGATGTGCGAGGCTTTTCAATATCGGGTGGTGGATTTAAAACGGGTAAGGATTCTGAATATCCGCCTGGGGGATTTGAAAGAGGGTACATACCGGAAAATTACCGGTCAGGAATGGAAAGAATTACAGCAGCAGTTGAAAGGATAGAAAACATGGAGCGAAATCAGGCAGAGACAAGGATATCAGAACTCCGCAGTCAGCTGGAATATCACAGTGACCGCTATTATAATCTGGACAGCCCTAAAATCAGTGATTTTGAATACGATACGTTAATGCGGGAACTGAGATCTTTAGAACAGGAATTCCCGGATATGGTAACGGCAGATTCTCCAACCCAGAAAGTGGGAGGAACGGCAAAGCGGGAGGCAGGCGTTTTAGTCCGGCACAATGTTCCCATGCTCAGCCTGCAGGATGTATTTTCCAAAGAGGAAGTGGAGGACTTTGTGGAGGAGATGCAGGAGCAGTTAGAGAACCCGGAATTTGTGGTGGAGTATAAAATCGACGGGCTTTCCATGGCTCTCCGGTATGAGGAGGGAGCCTTAAAAACAGCAGTGACCCGCGGAGACGGGGTGAATTTCGGGGAAGATGTGACTGTTAATGCAAAAGTGATTTCTGATGTGAAGAAGAAATTAAAAGTTCCCGTGGAATATCTGGAAATCCGCGGGGAAGTTTATATGACCAATAAAGACTTTGAGCATGTGAATGTGATGCAGGAATTGAAGGGCAAAAAGCCATTTGCCAATCCAAGAAACTGCGCCGCAGGAACGCTTCGCCAGCTAGACAGCAAGATTACAAAGGAACGGGGCCTGTCCATGTTTGTATTCAATATTCAGCAGATCCGGGGAATGGAGCTTGCCACCCATACCCAGGGATATGAATATTTGAAGAAAAACGGCATTCCCGTCATTGACGGTTATCAGGTCTGCCGGAGTAAAGAAGAAGTCTGGGAAGCTATCTGCGCCATTGGAGAAAACCGGGGCAGCCTTGGATACGATATTGACGGCGCTGTGGTCAAGATTAATTCCCTGGCAGATCGGGAAAAATTGGGAGCCACCTCCAAGGTTCCCCGCTGGGCGGTGGCCTACAAATATCCGCCGGAGGAAAAAGAAACCACTCTTTTAGATATTGAGCTGTCCGTGGGACGTACCGGAAGAATTACGCCTACCGCAATCTTTGAACCGGTGCGGCTCTGCGGCACCAGCGTATCCCGGGCGACGCTTCACAATCAGGATTTTATTGATGAACTGGATATCCGCATCGGAGATCGGATTCTGGTGTATAAATCAGGAGAAATTATACCGAAAATCCGTAAAGTGTTAAAGGAAAAACGAACGGAACACACCGAGCCTTACCGTCTGCCGGAGATTTGTCCTGTCTGCGGGGCAAAGACACGCAAGGAAAAGGATACGGCAGATCTCAAGTGCACTTCCCCCAACTGCCCGGCTCAGTTAGAGCGGCGCATTATCAATTTTGTGGGCAGGGACGCGATGGACATTAAGGGATTCGGAACTGTTTATGTGGAAGAGCTGGTGCGCCGTGGGTATTTGAAGGATATTGCGGATATTTATGCATTGAAGGATTACCGGGAGGAACTGATTGAGCAGGGTATCATCGGGAAAGAAAAAAATACCGACAAGCTGTTAGACGCCATTGAGAAATCAAAGGAAAATGACGCGGCCCGGCTTCTCACCGGATTTGGCATTCCCAATGTGGGGAAAGCGGCGGCTAAATCCATCTTAAGGGAATTTAAAAGCATCGAAAACCTGCGGAACGCAGATGCAGAGTCCCTGGTAAATGTCAATGATATCGGTACCGTCAGCGCCAACTGCATTCTGGACTTTTTTGCGGAGGAAGAGAACAGCAGAATGGTGGAGCGCATGGAAGCATACGGCGTAAATATGGAATCAAAGGAGCAGCCTTTGGGCAGCAGATTTCAGGGAATGACTTTTGTAGTGACCGGAACGCTGCCTACTCTGGAACGGAAAGAAGCGGCAGCTCTGATTGAACAGCAGGGCGGCAAAGTGTCCGGTTCTGTCTCTAAGAAAACCAGTATGGTGCTGGCGGGAGAGAATGCCGGCAGCAAGCTGACAAAGGCCCGGGAACTGGGAATTCAGGTTATTTCAGAAAAAGAGCTGCTTGATATGCTGATATAAAGATTGCTTATGTTGGATACAGCCGGCAGAAAGCAGTCAAAGGCGTGCTTTTGCAGATTTGAATTACCATAAATTATAGAAGAAAGAAGGAAGAGTCATGCCCATTAAAGTGCAGAGTGAATTGCCGGCTAAGGAAACCTTAGAGCGGGAAAATGTATTTACCATGGATGAAAACAGGGCGGTGCATCAGGATATCCGTCCCATTGAAGTTGGAATCCTGAATTTGATGCCCTTAAAGGAAGAGACAGAGCTGCAGATCCTCAGGGAACTTTCCAATACGCCCCTGCAGGTGGATGTTACTTTTGTGATGGCAGGCAGTCATGAATCCCGCAATACCTCAAGCAGCCATTTAAATAAATTTTATCATACCTTTCAGGAGATCAGAGACCGTAAATTTGACGGATTTATCATTACCGGCGCGCCGGTGGAAAAGATAGAATACGAGACAGTGGATTACTGGAAAGAGTTTGGGGAAATCTGTGAGTGGACGAAAACCAACGTGACCTCCACCATGCATTTGTGCTGGGGCGCCCAGGCAGGTTTGTATTACCATTACGGAATTCCCAAAGAAATGCTGGATCATAAAATGTTCGGTTTGTTCCGGCATAAAGTGAGGAACCGGAAGATTCCTCTGGTCCGGGGGTTTGACGATTATTTTCTGGCGCCCCATTCCAGGCATACCCAGGTGAGAATCGAAGAGATTGAAAAAGTGCCGGAGCTTACCATACTGGCAGAGTCCGAAGAGGCCGGCGCCTATCTGATTATGGATACCACCGGTAAAAAGATCTTTGTGATGGGCCACCCGGAGTATGACAGGATTACCCTCCACACAGAATACATACGGGATAAAGAGAAGGGACTGGATATAAAGGTGCCGAAGAATTACTACGAAAACGACGACTGTACCATCCGCCCCAATCTGCAGTGGCGGGCCCATGCCAATACCCTGTATACAAACTGGCTCAATTATTACGTATATCAGGCGACGCCCTATGAGTATACTTCGGTGCCGAAAAAATAGCGGGAAACCGCGATAAATCAAGGGATTGAAGAATTAGGGAAAATTATTAAAATACAAAATAAGTTGGTGTAAATTGATGTAAATTGGCACAGATTTTCATTTTACTGGAGACAAAATGGAGACAACCTAAAATTAGCTGGAGACAATCTAAATTAGGTGAAGATAATTATTACATGGTAAAACAATTGAAAAAATAATACATTAAAAGGCAAAATGAT
>NZ_JBQIOP010000031.1:0-46453 GCF_056822245.1 Petralouisia sp.
TGGCATAAAAACACTCCTTTTCGATAAGAATTTCCATATCCTAATTCTTACCAAAAAGGAGCCATTTATTTCCAAAAACACAAACTTATTTACACTACCCTTTTTGCCACGGCAACGATAGCCTCTGCCTGGTCTGCAGCCTGCACTTCCAGGGCCGGGATATGTATGGCAAGGCTGCCGAACATCAGCAGGAATACCAGAAACTTTGCCATGTGTTTCTTCATTTGTCTGCACCCTCTTTCATATACTATACTGAAATTCCTTTTACACCTTCGGTTATGCAAAATACTTCAGCCGTTTATAATGCATCCAGAAGTTTTTCTTTCTTTGCATCAAATTCTTCTTGGCTGATTACTCCTGTATCCAATAAATCTTTCAGCTTCTTTATTTTGTCCAACGCCGATTCTTCATTAATAACATTTGTTACACTTTGAACAGATTGATTTTTACTGGAAAATTCTTCAAATATCTCTTTTATCCGCTTATAATTCTCTTCCATCTCACGCTTATTTTTATTAAATACAATACATCGAAACAATACCAGATATTTTTCTTTTTAATTCAATTTTGTTATCATATATTACCGCATCTGTTTCAATTCCACCCATCGCCTTATGCAGCGCTTTAAACCTGAATATTTCTCCCATAATTTAATTACTCCTTCCTTTTATCACCAGAACCGAATTGTTTCACAAAGCAGACTTTTTGAAACAGTTCGGTTATAATGTATTTATGGATAAAATTGTCAGAAAGCAGACGAGAGTGAGATCGAAAAAAACTGTTTCTCATTGTCTACTATTTGTTACAATATTTTCTTCTGACTCTTAAGTTTTTCACAGCATCTGCGGTAAAATGTCGAATGGCTCATATGTAAATCAGCCGCTGCTTCGCGTGTTGATATCATTCCCTGTTCCCACATTTGAAAATATTCTTCAAATTTCTCAGGCGTTTCCACCTTCCGGCATCCAAACTTAATCCCCCGGGCTTTTGCTGCCGCTATCCCCTCCGCCTGCCGCTGTCTGATAAAAACCCGCTCCGTTTCCGCTACATAAGCCAAAATCTGCAAAACCAAATCAGAGATAAAAATGCCTGTTAAATCTCCATGGCAGAAATTTGTATTCAGCAATGGCATGTCTACCACCTGAATATCCGCCCCTATTTCTTTTGTGACAATTCTCCACTGCTCCAATATCTCCCCATAATTTCTTCCCAACCTGTCAATGCTTTTAATGATTAAAGCATCTCCCCGTTTCAAACCTGCTAAAAGTTTCTGATACTGCGGACGCTGAAAATCTTTTCCTGATATTCTGTCAAGATAGATATTTTCTTCCGAAATGCCCTGTTCCTTTAATGCAATAAACTGCCGTTCCGGATTCTGCTCCTTTGTAGAAACCCGAATGTAACCATATTTTTTCATTTGAACCGTCCTCCTTATAAATCTATTCATCCATAATACGAATCGGCTTAACTCAATCATTGTCAAAAAAGACATAGACGACTCCTTACCGCCTATGTCTCCGTTCCTTATGTTGATTTGAAAGTACAAAAATAACAGGGACTCATCATAATCACTGTCATTTCTGTCAGTTCCACAAGTTTCCATTGTAAGGTTTCCTTGCTGATTAGTTTTGTCCGGTATTCAGAAATCATGGTTGGACTCATGTTCCGGCTCAGGGCATATTCAACAGAATATATTCTCCCCAGCTATCCTGTATAGCCTTATGGGAGACAAATTTCCAGGATGAAGATATATTTTTCCATTCAGCATTTGCGATATTCTCACTGCCCTTTTTCACCGTTCAAACATCTTTGCCGCTTCCTGCAAATGCCGAATCACCGGAAGATGCTGAGGACACTGTGTTTCACACTGGCCGCACTGAATGCAGTGGGAAGCCCTGCCAGATTTTTCAGCCTGCCGGTCATAAGATTCCTTGGCGGCGGGAAATCTGGCGTCACCGAACTGGCTGACCCCGTTTAACAGTTTGAAATAATCGGGAATCGGAATTTGTTTGGGACAGCCGTCCACACAGTAGCGGCAGTTGGTGCAGGCAACGCTCTTTTTGGCGCGGATCGCCGCAAGAGCCTGCGTAAGCGTTTCCTGCTCTGACTCTGTCAGGGGTTTTAACTCCTTCATATAAGAAATATTATCCTCCATCTGCGCTTCGCTGCTCATGCCCGAGAGCACCATCACTACATTTTCCAGAGAAGCCGCATAGCGAACCGCCCAGGAGGCAGCAGACATTCCGGGATTTGCCTTTCTCAGCAGATTTTCAGCGTCCTCAGGGAGATTTGCCAGAAGCCCGCCTTTGACCGGCTCCATAACAATCACCGGTTTTTTATGTTTCACACAGACCTCGTAACAGTTCCGGGACTGAACCTCCGGATCTTCCCAGTCCGCATAATTGATCTGAAGCTGAACATATTCCATCTCCGGATGTTTTTCCAGAATTCCTTCCAGCACTTCTGCGCTGTCATGGAAGGAAAAACCGATGTGGCGGATTTTCCCTTCCGCTTTCTTTCGGGCCACAAATTCAAACGCGCCCATACGCTCCGCCATTTCAAAATAATTCCGGTTCATGGCATGGAGCAGGTAATAGTCGAAAAATTCCACTCCGCACCGGGCAAGCTGTCCCGTAAAAAAATCTTCCAGACTGTCCCCCTCCTGAAGCAGCGAAAAACTCAGCTTGTCCGTGATGGTATAATCATTCCTGGGAAACCGTTTAGCCACGCATTCCCTAAAAGCCAGTTCACTGAATTCTTTTCCATGATAGGGCGTTGCCGTATCAAAATAAGAAAAGCCCTGGCTGATAAAACGATCTGCCATTTGGCAGAAAGCTTCATAATCGATCTTTGTGGTATCCGACGGGTCTGTAAGGGGAAGGCGCATAATGCCGAAACCTAATTTTTTTGTATTCATTTGAAAATCCTCCATGTTTTTCGGGTGGTAATATATATTTTTTAAATAGTACAGAGAAGTTTTATATATTTGGATACGGACGGAACAGCCAGGCGGCCCTTTCGCACGCAAAACTGGGTAACGCTTCGGCTAACTAACTGCTAACTTTGACTTAGGGACGGCCTGCTATTTTTTCACGCCTTTTCCATCCCGGTTGGCAAGCCGGAGCCGGTGAAGGGCGATTTCTTTTTCTTTCACCGTGATTGTCTGTTCTTCCTGGTTCAGAAGATAGACGGCCGAAAGCCTGTCTTTTTCATCAATTTTCATACCCCGGACTCCGATAGCTCCTTTTTTCTTTTCCGGCACGTCGGAGGCCAGAAAACGCAGGAACATGTTTTTCTCTGTCTGCAGAACAATGCTCTCTTCTTCTGTTTCTGAAAGAATTTGGACCAGCAGCAGCCGCTCCCCTTCATTTAATTTGGTGGCTGCAACGGTGCGTTTGGATACGTCAAATTCTTCTCCACGCACCTGCTTGAGCATTCCGCCGCTGCTTGCAAACAGCAGTTTTCGCCCCAGCAGCCCGCTGAGGCTGCTGACACAGACCATAACTTCTTCATTGCTGTTATAATTGCTGATGTTATCCAACGGCGTTCCCTTGTCCCGGAATTTTCCATGGGGCAGATCTAAAATCTTTACGGAATGCATCTGTCCCTTGTCGGTAAAAATACACAGTTTGTCTGTATTCATACAGGAAATCACGTATTTATTCTCCGCGTCTGCCGCCTCCCGGTTCCGCTCATAAGTGGCGGCGTCCACTGTCTTTACATAGCCGAACCGGTCCATTAAAAGGACTACCGGCATCTCCTCCACTTTCTTTTCCTCATAGACTGCTTCCGCCGCATTTTCAATGGCAGTTCTCCGCTCCCGGCCGTACTCTTTCTGAAACCGGTTCAGCTCTTTGATAATGACTTTGGCCATTGCAGCGCGGCTTCCCAGGATTTCCTCATACTTTGCAATATTAGAAAGGGTTGTATCGTGTTCTTTCATCAGGGCTTCAATTTCTAACCCGATTAACTTATACAGGCGCATTTCTAAAATAGCCGTGGCCTGCCGCTCTGTAAAGCAGAGCTGTCTGGCGTCCGCTTCGGAACCTTTGTAGCGGAATTCTATGTTCTTTGTGTTGCCGTTCATCAGACAGTCTTTGGCGTCTTTGATATTCTTGGAACCCCGAAGGATTTCGATAATCAAGTCAATAACGTCACAGGCTTTGATTAAGCCTTCCTGGATTTCCTTCTTTTCCAGTTCTTTTGCCAGCAGGGTTTTGTATTTTCTGGTGGCCAGTTCGTACTGGAAGTTTACATGATGGCGGATGATGGGCACAAGCCCCATGGTTTCCGGCCGGCCCTCTGCCACTGCCAGCATATTGACGCCGAAGGTGTCCTCCAGTCTTGTTTTTTTGTAAAGCATGTTGCAGAGATTTTCCACATCTGCGCCTTTTTTCAAATCCAGTACAATGCGGATGCCCTCTTTGGAGGACTGGTTGGAAATATCCACAATATCGTTGGTTTTCCGGGCCTCTGTCAGATTGTACACATCCATCAGGAATTTCCCGATATTGGCCCCTATCATGGTGTAGGGGATTTCCGTAATCACCAGCCGCTGCCTGCCGCCTTTTACCTGTTCAATCTCCACTTTTCCCCGGATTTTGATTTTTCCGGCGCCTGTCTCATAAATATGCAGCAAATCTGACTGATTCACCACAATGCCCCCGGTGGGAAAATCCGGGCCTTTGATATGCTCCATCAGCTCTTTCGTTGTGATATCAGGGTTTTTCATATAGGCTTTCACTCCTTCAATCACTTCGGAAAAATTGTGGGGCGGAATACTGGTAGCCATGCCCACGGCAATGCCTTCCGCGCCATTAATCAAAAGATTGGGCACCTTCACCGGAAGCACGGAGGGCTCTTTTTCCGTCTCGTCAAAATTGGGCACAAAATCCACCACATCTTTGTCCAAATCGGCAAGGTAGGCTTCCTGGGTGATTTTCTGCAGACGGGCCTCCGTATAACGCATAGCCGCCGCCCCGTCTCCCTCAATGGAACCGAAATTGCCGTGGCCGTCCACTAAGGGCAGGCCCTTCTTAAATTCCTGAGCCATCACCACCAGCGCCTCATAGATGGAGCTGTCTCCATGGGGATGGTATTTACCCATGGTATCCCCCACGATACGGGCGCATTTCCGGTAGGGCCTGTCATGGCGGATGCCCAGTTCATGCATATCGTAGAGGGTTCTGCGCTGAACAGGCTTCAATCCGTCCCGTACGTCCGGCAGCGCCCTTGCGATGATCACGCTCATGGCGTAATCTATGTATGATTTCTGCATTATTTCCGAATATTCCGTTCGGATAATCTGTTCCTTTTCCTGCATGGTAAATCCTTTCTGTCAGTTATCTGTGCCAAACATTCATTAAATGTCAAGCTCCGCATCATGGGCATGCTCGTGAATAAACTCCCGCCGGGGCGGAACCTCTGTTCCCATCAGCATTTCTGTCACGTCAGAAGCCATCCTTGCATCCTCAATTTCCACCTGCTTTAAAATACGGGTAGCCGGATTCAGCGTAGTCTCCCACAGCTGATCCGCATCCATCTCCCCCAGTCCCTTATACCGCTGCAGGGTGAAGGGGCCTTTGTGCCGTTTCCGGTATTTTTCCAAAGCCACATCGTCGTAAAGATATTCCTCCGCTCCCCGGGAGGGAATAGCCTTGTACAGCGGCGGCATGGCGATATAGACATGTCCCTCGAAAATCAGCTCCGGCATAAAACGGTAAAACAGCGTCAGCAGCAGCGTGGAAATATGGGCTCCGTCCACGTCCGCATCCGCCATAATGATAATCTTGTCATAGCGCAGTTTGGAAATATCAAAATCATTGCCGAACCCTTCTGAAAATCCGCAGCCGAAGGCATTGATCATGGTTTTGATTTCCGCATTGGCCAAAACCTTATCAATACTGGCTTTTTCCACATTCAGAATTTTCCCCCGGATGGGCAGAATTGCCTGATAATTCCGGTCCCTGGCTGTTTTGGCAGAGCCGCCGGCAGAATCTCCCTCCACAATGAAAATCTCACAGACGGAAGCGTCTCTGCTCTCGCAGTTGGCCAGTTTGCCGTTGGAATCAAAGGAAAATTTCTGTTTGGTCAGAAGGTTGGTCTTGGCTTTTTCCTCGGATTTGCGGATTTTGGCCGCTTTTTCCGCGCAGGCAATGACTTTTTTCAGATTCTCCAGATTCTTGTCAAAATAAAGCTGAATCTCTTCTCCGGTTATTTTGCCGGTCACCCGGGAAGCGTCCTGGTTGTCTAATTTTGTTTTGGTCTGGCCTTCAAACCGGGGATCGGGATGCTTAATGGAAATTACAGCCGTTAAGCCGTTGCGCACATCGGCCCCGGTGAAATTGGAATCCTTCTCCTTTAAAATTCCCAGCTCTCTGGCATAATTGTTGATCACCGTGGTAAATATGGTTTTAAATCCGGTCAGATGGGTTCCCCCTTCCGCATTGTAAATATTGTTGCAGAATCCCAGTACATTTTCATGAAATTCATTGATATACTGAAACGCCGCTTCCACGGTAATTCCTTCGCTCTCTCCTTTAAAATACACCACATCATGAACCGCTTCCGCTTTCCGGTTCAAATCCTTCACAAATCCGCTGATTCCCTCTTCCTCGTGAAATTCCAAATGCTCCGTGACTTCTCCCCGCTTATCCTCATAAACAATGGTAAGTCTGGGATTCAAGTAAGCGGTTTCATGAAGGCGGCTTTTTACATCCTCCTCCTTGAAACGGGTTTTTTCAAATATTTCCGGATCAGGCAGAAAGTTGATTCTGGTGCCGGTCTTTTTGGTTTTCCCAATCACCGGCAGCATCCCCTGCGCTAACTCAACCACCGGATTCCCTTTTTCATATCTGTCGTGATAAATTTTCCCGCCCAGATGCACCTGAAGATCCAAATAAGTGGACAGAGCGTTTACCACAGAAGAACCGACTCCGTGGAGGCCGCCGCTGGTCTTATAGGCGTCATTGTCAAATTTTCCTCCTGCATGGAGGGTGGTGAACACCAGGCGGGCCGCAGACATGCCCTTTTCATGCATTCCCACGGGAATGCCCCGGCCATTGTCCTCCACGGTGCAGGAGCCGTCCGCCTCCAGGGTTACATATATGGTATCGCAAAATCCTGCCAGATGTTCATCCACAGAATTGTCTACAATTTCATAAATTAAATGGTTCAGGCCCTTGCGGGACACGCTTCCGATATACATGCCCGGCCTTTTTCTCACTGCTTCCAGGCCCTCTAATACGGTAATATTCCCGGCGCCGTATTCCTGATTCTTTGCCATTCTCTTTTCCTTTCCTCTTGTTCTGTTCTGGTACACATGTTCTGTTTTTAACCTGCTTATTGTATCATAGTTTTTTGCGATTTGCAAAGTTTTCCAGATCTTTTCTCAAATCTTCACAGGAGGGATACCGCTGATCCGGATTTGGGCGGGTGCATCTCCTTACAATTCTGTCCAGTTTCCGGGACAAACGGCGGCTGCAGCGGCGGAGCTGAAAGGCTCCGTCCCTGACCTGTCCCGGCTCCTGGCCGGTCAGCAGATGGTACATGGTTACTCCCAGACCGTAAATGTCCGTTCTGGCGTCCGCCCGCTCTCCGGCAAGCTGTTCCGGCGCCGCATATCCCCTGGTCCCGAGATTAGGCGTATCCCCATCTCCTGTGAAAACTGCTCCAAAATCAATCAGCCGCAGATTGCCGCCGGGCTGCAGCATAATATTGCCCGGCTTCATATCCCGGTAAATCACCGGCGGCCGGCAGTTGTGAAGATATCCCAGCACCAGGCACATGTCTCTTGCCCACCGGACTACGTCTGCCTGGGACTGAGGCCCTGACCGCTTTAAAACCTGCTCCAGCGTTTCCCCTTCCAGGTATTCCATTACTATGTATAAGGCTTCTTCCTCCTCCACCACTTCCTCCACCGACGGAAAATAGGGATACTTCAGCCTCATAATCAGTTCCGTTTCCTGCCGCATGATTATTTTGTGTATCTCTTCCACCGCTCCCTGAGATTTCCGGATCTCCTTGATTGCCCGGTTCTTCTTCTGTACTTTGTCATAAGCCAGATAAACGTTCGAAGAGCCTCCGGCTCCCAGAATTCTCTGAATTTCATAGCGGTTCTTTAATTTGTCTCCCTGTCTCAGCGCTGCACTCTCCTTTTTGATGTTTTGCAGATGATATAACAAAAGAGAATCCCCGCCTGTGAGATTCTCTTTCGTAATGTTCTTATGAATTTTTCTTAAGATCCCCTGACTTGCTGACGGAAATTTTATTTTCCGTTCCGGTCAAAAGCCGTTTCACATTGGCCCGGTGCCGCCAGATTGCCAGAATGGTAAACACGGCGCCCACAGCGTAAATCTCCGGCAGCAGCCCGACATTTACCCTGATATGGCCCATCTGCCCGAAGATAAGTAACTGAATGTAAAAACAGAGGGACACCAGGATAGAACCCAGGGACACGTAACGGGTAGCAGCCACGGTCACCACAAACACCAACAGGCAGAGAACTGCCAGAGGCGGATAAAAGGTAAGCAGAAATCCTGCCGTACAGGCAATTCCTTTTCCGCCTTTAAACTTCATATAGAAGGGGAAATTATGGCCCAGAACTGTTCCAAGCCCTGCGTACATCTCCAGTAAATGCACCGCCTCCGGATATTTTTCCCGGAATAACAGCCAGGCGATCAGCATGGACAGCATGGCCTTTCCCGCGTCTCCCAGAAAGGTGATAAGGCCGGCTTTCCACCCCAGCGTGCGCAGCGTGTTGGTGGCTCCCGCATTCCCGCTTCCGTATTCCCGAATATCAATATGGTGAAGTTTCCCATAGATAAATCCTGTTTGAAACAGTCCCAAAACATAACCAATGGCCAGACAAATAACTCTGCTGAGAATCATATTACCCTTCCTTTCTTTCCCGAATGATGAATTTTAACGATGTGCCCTGGAAGCCGAAGGCCTCCCGGATTCTGTTTTCCAGATATCTGGTATAAGAAAAATGCATCAGTTCCTTATCATTTACAAAGATTACAAACGTTGGCGGCTTTACGGCAACCTGCGTCATGTAGAACAGCTTCAGCCTCTTGCCTTTATCGGAAGGGGGCTGCTGCATTGCAACAGCTTCGGTCATAATCTCATTCAGCACTCCCGTTGCAACCCGCATGGAGTTGTTTTCCAAAACCACGTCAATCATATCAAAAAGCTTCCGGGTACGCTGCCCGGTTTTGGCCGAAATAAAAAGAATCTCCGCATACGGCATAAAACTTAAAACCTGGCGGATTCGGTCTGCATGCTTGTAAATGGTCTTATCGTCTTTTTCAATGGCGTCCCATTTATTCACTGCAATGATAATTCCCTTACCCCGTTCATGGGCAATTCCTGCAATCTTGGCGTCCTGTTCCGTCACGCCTTCGGTGGCGTCAATCACCACCACCACCACGTCGGCCCGCTCCACAGCCGTAACGGCGCGGATAATGCTGAACCGCTCCAGTTCCTCTTTAATCTTGCTCTTTCTTCTTAATCCTGCCGTATCAATAAACACATATTCCCGATCCTGCCAGGTAATCTCCGTATCAATGGCGTCTCTGGTGGTTCCTGCAATCTCTGACACAATCACCCGCTCTTCTCCAAGCAGATGGTTAATCAGCGAGGACTTGCCTACATTGGGCTTTCCCACGACTGCAACCTTGGGCCGCTCGTCCTCCTCTTCTGCTTCTGCATGTTCCGGAAAATGCCTGGCCACTTCATCCAGCATATCGCCGATTCCCAGTCTGGACGCTGAGGAAACCGGAATCGGATCGCCGATTCCCAGATTGTAAAACTCATAGACGTCCGTCATGTATTTCTCAAAGCTGTCCACCTTGTTCACCACAAGCACCACCGGCTTCCCGGAGCGGCGCAGCATATCCGCAACCTTGGAATCCGCGTCCACAAGCCCCTGGCGCACGTCCGTCATGAAAATAATCACATCCGCCGTATCAATGGCAATCTGCGCCTGTTCCCGCATCTGAGATAAAATAATATCTTTGCTTTCCGGCTCAATTCCTCCGGTATCAATCAGGGTAAAGGTCATATCCAGCCAGCTCACCTCGGCATAAATCCTGTCCCTTGTAACCCCCGGCGTATCCTTGACAATGGAAATCCTCTCTCCTGCCAACGCATTGAACAGGGTGGATTTTCCCACGTTGGGACGCCCCACTACTGCAACTACTGGTTTACTCATTCCACTCTCCTAACTTTCTCTCATCAAACACGACACCAAATCCTGTCCGCTTGATTTTACAATATCTGCCTTCACTTGTAAAGCATTTTCCAACTGGGAAAGGGTAATATCATCCAGAAACACCTCTTCCCCGCTGCGCAGAAGATTACAGGGCAGCAGCAGCCTGTCTCCCAGTTTCTTTCCCTTCAGCTGCCCTAAGATATCCTGTCCTGTCAAAAGCCCTGAAACCGTAATCCGTTCTCCGAAAAAATGATTTTGGATGGGAATAACCTGAATCTGTTTTTCCGGGAAAACCGCCTGAAACTGCTCCGTCAGCTCTTTCAGCGCCGGAGCGGCAAGAACGCCTGTGGCAACGGTGATTTCCTCTGCCTTTAACTCCCTTGAAGCTTCCGGCCTTCCGGCTTTTTCCTGCTCTAACGCCTCTCGGAATTCTTCCCGCAGAAGCCTGAGCATTCCCACGCCGTTTTCCAGCTGAAGGTATCCGTCATACTGTTCTTCCGGCGGCAGCTCCTTCTCTGCCAGCAAATACCATTCGTCGCTGGCATGGATAAAATGAAGCTCCGACTGCTCCATGCACAATTTTTGATAATGATGGACGGTCTGAAGCACTTCTTTTGCATCCTCCCTGGTAAAAGGCTCTAAGGGATACAGCCCCTCCCGGAATCTGCTCAGCCCCACCGGAACCACCGACACGCTCTCCATTACAGGCATATATTTCATCAAATCTTCTATGCTCCGCTTCAGCTCCTCTTTGTCATTGACTCCTTTGCAGAGGACAATCTGGCCGTTCATGGGAATTCCCGCTTCATAAAGCGTGTCTATTTTCTTTAACGCCTCTCCTGCAAACCGGTTGTTCAGCATTCTGCAGCGAAGCTCCGGGTTTGTGGCCTGCACAGAAATATTAATCGGCCCAAGCCTGTAGTCCAGAATCCGCTGAAAATCATGATCTTTCATATTGGTAAGGGTCACATAATTTCCCTGCAGAAACGAAAGCCTGGAATCGTCATCCTTAAAATACAGCGTATCCCGCATTCCCTTTGGCATCTGATCGATAAAACAGAAAATACATTTATTGCGGCAGGACTTATAATCATCCATCAGGCCGTTCTCAAATTCAATGCCCAAATCCTCTTCGTATTCTTTTTCAATCTCCAGTTCCCATTCCTCGCCGTTTTCCTTACGGATCACAAGGGTAAGATATTCTTCATTGGTATAATAATGGTAGTCAAATACATCTTCTATTTCATGTTCATTGACAGACAGCAGCCTGTCCCCCGGCGCCACCTCCAGTTCTTCTGCGATGCTGCCCGGCTGAACCCTGTATACAATATGCTCTTTCAAAATCAACGCTCCATTCTTTCCGCAATACGAAAAAAAGGAATTATCATGCTAAAGCGTTTCCCGAAGCACATCTGAGAAAACATTTTCACATGCGCTTCGGTACAAATCGTTCTAAAATGATAATTCCCGCATCAAATGCAGTATTCAGAAATTTAATCTTCGCTGTCCTCGTCTACGACTCCTGCCACTGCTCCGGCTACAGACGCCACCACTGAAACGATTACCGCAATCAGCACCACGCCTCCAATTATAAAAACCATCATTTCCTGTCATCTCTTTTCTTAATATTTTCACTTGATGGATTTATTATACCAAAGAGGATGTACGGTGTAAAGGCAAATTTCACAGAGACCGGCAGATATTGCTCCTGCGGTTATATTTCACAGCATAAAGCCTGAGATTCATTTCCCTGTTTCCCGGGTTTTTCCCTTCGTCAGTTTTTGATAAACCATCATTGCGCCAATCCCTAACACGACACCTATCGCTGTCGATTCCAAATAAATGCCTTCCACATTGCAGAAGATACTGACTGCCATTAAAATCATCATTGTTACCGCTACTATGGCGGCTCCTATTAAGAAATTCCTCATATTCTCTCTTTCTCCTTTCCAGCTTTAAGGAACAATCCTGAAATTTGTTTTCTGTTCCTTACAGATATCATTATACCTGTTTTTTCCCGATATCTGCGGTTTTATAGCCAACGATCCATTTTCTGTCTTTTTTGCTTTTATCTGCCTCCAAAAACTCACCCGGGAATCGCAAACGCCGGCCGCCGACCCAATAAAAAAACTGAATGCTCCTGAGACAGCCCGGTAACATTCAGCTTTTTATATTTCATTTTAATCCTTTCATCATCCGGGACGAAATCAGGCATTCATCTCCATTGACCATATAAATCACCCGGTTCTGAAAATCAATTTCCCTGATATTGTCTCTGTTTACCAGAAAAGAGCGGTGACAGCGGTAAAAACGGCCGTCCACCTCTTTCTCAATCTCTTTGATTTTCCCCAAGAATTCCATCTGACGGTTTTTGCAGTGCAAAATAATCTTATGTACATTGGGAGACGTTTCAAAAAAGAGAATCTCATCATAATCTACGGTAAATACCTTTTCGTTCACTTTCACTGAAAAATTCGCATGCACTTTATTATTCACAGACGCAAATCTCTGACTGGCTTTGAGAATGCATTCGCACATTCTTCTTTCCAGTTCTTCCGGATCATCCTTCAAAATAAAATCCATCGCTTCTAATTTGTAAATAAACGTCATGTAACTCATCTCTGAATGAGTTGTAACAAAAATAATAAACCCTCTTGGATCATATTTTCTGATTTCCTGGGCCAGAGTCAGTCCTGTCATATCTGCGCCCAGGGCAATGTCCAGAAAATATATTCCGACTTCCCCGGTTTCTTTCACTGTGTCAAGAATCCTATGGGGATCTTCAGAAACGCAGCCAAACTCCATGTCCAGTTCTTCCATCAGAATCATGTTTTCGATTACTTGCTGCATTCTGTTTCTCTGCACTTCTATATCTTCGCAAATATATAGTTTCAGCATACTGCATATTCTCCTTGCGGCTGTCCTGCCTGATATCATTATCGCGAAACGCCTGAAATTTGTCAATCATAAGAAATGCCCCATCATGGCCATTCTTCTTAATTGTTTTATTATAAAACAAAAGATCCGTATTCTGTCTTTTCTGTCGCAAACGCTTATTTTTGAATCATAAATGGGTTTTGTCTTGCCAATTTCTTCCCAATAAACTATAATATTGAACTGCCGGAGTAATAATTTTGCCATCAGCTCTGAATGATCTTTGTTAATAAAATGCACGAAGGAGTTTTTTATGATTACACTGTATTTGCTTTCATCCATCTTTACCGGACTCATGCTGACTGGTGATATTTTCATATTAATCCACCCGCATCTTCCTATAAAAAAATACCCCATTTTCTTTTTATCCTTTTCAGCGCTTTTTTTTCTGCAAATGTATCTGAACATTTCGCTTCTGCTATTGGTTACACTGACGGTAAATTCTCTGCTGTTAGTGAAATTCACCAAGAAATTATATGCGGTTTTTTATGCTACGCTGAGTTATTTGGTAAACATTGTTGTGTGCAATGTACTCACGTTTGTAGCTAATATGTTATGGGATATCTCCGTGAAAGAATTAAATGCCAGCGCACTTTATTTATTCATATTCTTTGTCTGTACCATAACGGCGTCCTGCCCCATTCTGTATCTGATCAGACGGCTGCAGGACAAATATCTGCTCCCTACGTTTGAAGAAATGAACAAAAAATTGATGGCTTTCATTGCTTTAACCCTTTTACTCTGCGCATTTTCAAGCTACACGATGGCTTCTTATTACGATACCCTGGAAATTACGCACAGAGAGTTTTTTTTAATGGCTTCTTCCATTGCCCTTTACACCGCGTTTACCATAAGCATGATTCTGATTGCGCTGTACTCAGCCAGAAAAAATTATGAAACTCAGAAAAAAATAGAATATCTGGAAAACTTAAACGAATACACCAAAAACCTGGAAATGGTATACAATAACCTACGTTCTTTCCGGCATGATTATATCAATATTATGACTTCCCTGGCCGCATATATTGATGAGAAAAAATATGGGGAACTGGAAGCCTTTTTCTATGAGCATATTCTGCCAATGCAAAAAAACCTTACACAGAAAAACAGCGCATTGAACAAGCTCTTACATATCCATATCCTGGAATTGAAAAGTATTCTGTACAGCAAACTGCTGTTAGCCGTTAATTTGGATATTGAAGTGAATATTGATATTCCGGACGAAATTGATTCCATTCACATGGAATCCGTAGATCTGACCCGAATGCTTGGAATTTATCTGGATAACGCCATAGAAGCATGTCTGGAAACAGAACAGCCGGTGGTGAATTTTCATCTGGGCAAAATGAATCAGGATATCGTATTTATTATATCCAATACCTTTGTTGACAAAGGGCTTTCTGTCACACAGATGTATAAAAAGGAAGTGACCACAAAAGGGAACGGCCATGGCATCGGCCTTCACAATGTATCTGAAATCCTGAACCGCTATGATAATATTTATCATGAAACCTCCATCAAAGAGGGCCTGTTTATACAGCAGGTTCAGATATCGTAACTGCCGCTGCCTTGTTCTTTCTGGCCTATGTAAATCATGTATTACTCCGGCTGCTTTTTAGATTAACTGCAGTTTTTCAAAAGCCTGGTAAAGACCGTCCTCTGTGACCGGCGGACAGACCATGTGGGCAAGCTTCTGCAGGGCAGGGCTTCCATTCGCCATACAGACGGCGGTTTCCACAGCCTGAAGCATCTCTAAATCATTCATACTGTCTCCAACAGCAATTGTACCTTTACGGGAAACCCCCAGAAATCCGCATAATCTTTCCACTGCCTTTCCTTTGTTGAAAGCCTTGTTGGCCAGTTCTCCATTCACAATCCCGCAGGCGTCCTGATCCTGAATGCAGAAGTCAAATTCATCCCGCAATTCCTGCATGGGTTTTTCCAGGCGCTCTGTTCCCCTGCTCATAAATGCCATTCCATAAATAGGCTCCCCATCGTATTCCGACATAGGATGAATGCCCAGTTCACTCTCAATCTGAATCCTCCACCGCAGTAACTCACTGTTGGCCCTGGACTGGGCATTTGCCGCAAGAAATTCCTTATTCCGATGGTTATATTACTCCGGCGGTTAAATATCACAGTAGATTACGCAGAATAAATTTTCATCTGCAAGGCGGCAGCATTCATGCGCATACCGTTATCATTTCCTTCCAAGATATCTTCGGACTTTACTTTTGTAGACGTCGTACTCCGCCCCGAATGTTTTGGACAAAAACGCTTCTTCCTGCAGGATTTGCAGATGGAGCATTGTCACGGCAAAAACAGAGAACGCCATCAAAATCCAGTTGAAGGCTATCAGCAGCAGACCTGCATAAACGCAGTCAAAGGCTAAAAAAGCAGGATTTCTGCTAATGCTGTAAATCCCACTGGTGATGATTTCTGTTTTATCGTTTTCTGCTATGCCGGCCCGCCAGCTGTCCTTCATGGTTACAACGGATACAGTAAAAAGAATATCTCCTATCAAGCCAAGAACCACGCCGGCAGCAGCGAAGGGCTGCGGCAAATATTCAGGAGCACAAAACAGGCTGAAAACTTCTGCAGCCACCACGGAATAAGTGGCTGCTTTCATAACCAGCTCAATATAAAATATTTTTGTTTTCTGTTTGCCTCTTGCTATTTGGTCTGTCTGTATGCCTTTTCTTTTTTGCAGTATCATCTTACAAAAGTAGACGGTATAAAACACAGCAAGTATCAATACTCCAATGATTTTCATTCTCTTTCCTTTCCAGTAGGAACAGCGTTTTCATTTGAATCTCATGCCCCTCATACACACATTACCTTTACATGGGTTTCAGGTTTTTATTAAGCCGATCCACCATCCAGGCAAGCCGCTTTTCACGTCCGGCTTCTGTCTTTGCGTCAAAATACGCCCGCATATAAGTTTTCTTTACAGATAAGGACATCGCCTGAAAATTTGTACTGGCAGGCTCATATTCTTTGAGCAATGAAGAAAGCCGGGCAATTTGCTCCTCTGTCACCGCCACAGAGTTTTGGGCGTCCCACTGGCCGTTTTCCTTGCTTCCTCGATTTTCTTTCTGCCGAAATCAGTCATAAGCCCACGCGCTTCAAGGCTTTCAACCAACGCCTTATTTTTCTCTGACCACTTGCTCTTTTCCCTGCGCATGGAAAAATATTTCTTATATGTTTTATCGTCGATACTTTTCATCTGTCCGTCAATCCAGCCAAAGCAGAGAGCTTCCTCAAGCGCTTCTGCCGCTTTTATGGTTTTCGGCCCTCCGGATTTACCAAATAAAAGCCAGACGCCATCATTTGACAGGCAGTGCTCCGAAAGCCACTTTCTAAATTCCTCTCTGTCTGCAAATTCTATTACATCACTCATAGTTCGCTCCTCCTTTTGTTTTGGCAAACTAACTGCTAACTGCATCTAAGGAGTTCCGGAAAACCGTCACTCCTAAAACTCCGTAAGCAGTGGATTTCACCTCCACACAATACGCCCATGAACCGTTTGCTTAGCCAAAGGGCAATCCGGTAGTTCCTGTATATCGAAATATAGATTGTTCACTGTAGTACTAACACTTACCAATATGAAATAAAAAATTTTATCTTTTATCGTATGGCAATGAAATAAATACGACAATTGATTCCAACCAAAAAAGAATAAGGCGGTGGCTCATAAATATGTCAAGTAGAGAACAACAAATTTCAACAAATTATTTCAATTTGTAATAACTTCCCTTGAACTTCCCCTCTTTTCTCAATACTCCTGTCTCGACCAGTTCCTTTAAGATTTTTAATGCACGGGAATCCTTCACATTCAGCAGACTCTGAACATCTTTATTTGTAATTGCTCCCTTTTCCTCTATATATTGAATAATTTTTTTATAATTGTCATTCAATTTATCCGTACTTTCCATCACTTTATCCGTACTTATCCGTACTTTACCCGTACTTTTACTAATTCTCGTCTTATCCTGAAATCGAAACAAATTGATGCGAAAACTTCCTGCAATTTCCATTAACTCTGGTTCTTCTAATCCAAGTTCTTTGCACCGTCTGATAATTCTCGGTATCCCACTTCCCCAATGTTCCATAATATTCATATAAGTAAATGCATAAACCAGCGCTCGATTCCTGGGTATAGAAATCCCTTCTCTAATATCTTCCACTCTCAAACTCCCAAACAGCATCCCTGGAGAAGTCACTTCCACACGATCATCATAGATTGCTACTTGTACACTAGAGGGATGCAGATAACTGCGATGAACCACGGCATTACAAATCATCTCCCTCATGCAGTCTGTTGGAAGTTCATATACATCTGTTCGATATAATCCATTGATTTCTGAACTCATATGAATATTGCGCAGGACATACTCGTATGCCGCATTCAGCTGTGCCACAATATCCCCATCGTATTCTATCCGGTCAATAAATACATCCCTGTCTGTCCCCTTGAATACAGCGCATTGAATTGTTGCTTGAGGAAGCAAATTGCGCGTCATAAGCAAAATGCATTTGTTGGAAAATAGTCATCTCCCCGTTTTACCAAAAAACCCCAGCTTAACAGTCTTTGTTTTGTCAAGCGATGAATCCTCTCTGCCGTTTCCTCAGATCTGCAATGTTCCACAGCATATTGATACATCTTATTACACAGGCAGTTAATCTCATCCTCTGTGACACTTTCTTCAGGTGCCGCATATGTCTGATCAAAACACCGATTAACACCCTCGAACTCCAATTCTTTTAACACAAACGAATCTGCTGGCCGGGTAGTTCCTGATACCCGGATATAAGTACCGCTTTCCTTTCCCTTTGCGGCAAGATAATATGGACGCTGACTGCCTGGCATTATATTTACAACAATTAAAATCTTTTCCTTAACAGAAGCCAGTGTTACAATTGGTGTAATCATCGGCGTACAACTGTCACAGATTGCCGAAGTAATTCCATCCATTATGGAAAAAACATCTTCCTGATTAATTCCAACAACCTTACATGTACCATCCTCCACCCCAAACACAATTTTTCCTCCGCTGGCGTTTGCAAATGCAACTACAGTTTTCATGTATACTTCACTTTTTTTCGGAACTTCCTGTTTAAACTCAATAAACTCTGATTCGCCGGATATAATATCTTTCAAAGTCATAAAATATCACCTTCTTTCTCTTCTGAGTATGCCACTACATAACATCAAATAATTCATTTTTCCGCAAAGCCGAATCCAATATCCGGCTTTTTTCACTCAATAACGATAAGCCTCTTTCTGCATCTACCTGTTCTTGACAATAGTCTAAAACATCTTCTTTATAATTTGTAAAATCACTAATTATATAAGCAGGAATATTTTCCCTCAATAATTGAATAATAGCATATTTAGCCACTCCTCCCGCTTGCATATTACCCATCACTTTTTTTAGAACAATATACATTTTTGTGTTATCTAATTCTTTGTCAATATCATAATCATCAAAAAATAATCTCTTACTTTCAATTTTATATTTTTCTAAAAACCTCTTTCGGATTTCTTTATATTTTTTCATTTGCATTGCCAGTCCATCTGGCAAACGCACTCTATAATTGTTGATTATCAAATCATTTAATTGATCATTATAATCCTTAATTTTCAATTTCCTAATAGCATCATTTTTGAGCCCATATGCCAAAACTAATTTTGTAATCAGAGACGAAATATAGTTTGAATAAATTCCTTTCTCTTTACTCAATATTTTTTCAATATCTATACCATCAATAATCTTATCTCACTCTTCTAAAATTTTCTCTGCCATTTCTCTCCCTATTGGCTCTTGCGTATCAGACTCCCGCAATCCTAATTCCTTTATTTTTCTCTCAAATGCTTCTTTAAATTCTTCTTTTTTTATATTGTCCTGAAAATAATCATTTGTTTCTCCATACTTAATTGAAAGAAATTTATAAAAATTTCCTAATACAGAAAAGTAGACATCTACTGCAGCTCTGCTTTTCAGATTACCCGCCTTCACATAATATTCAACACTCTGTAATAATTTATCCTTATTCATCACATTTAAGAAACAGATATAGGTAACATCTAACTCTCTAAGTTCTAATGAGACAAATTCAAAAAATGCATATATTTTACTTTTATATATATTTGTAGTTGCTTCTCCTTTCTCTTTCTTTATTACGTCCAAAAACTCTTTTATCTCATGAATAAAATCCATTTTTTTCTTCTTTTAAATATACAACCTACTTATTTTATTAATTTCATTGTATCAATCTCTTTCTTGTTTTACAACACAAGATATACATTTAAAAATATTTTTACCATTTAGGATCAGCAATAGTAAATGCGTTCTACCTCTTTCTTACACTGGGCAATGTCGGATAAGCACCTCGTGATTACCCATTGTCCGGCTTTCGCCCTATAAAAATAAAAACACAGGCAATTTCAGAAGCAAACTTCCAAATTGCCTGTGTTTTTATTCTTGCACGGCTCATCGTCCAAGCATATTTTCAATAAAAATTCCATACCCCTTGGAAGCGTCCTGGACAAACACATGGGTAACTGCCCCGATGACTTTTCCATTCTGTATAATGGGGCTTCCGCTCATGCCCTGCACGATTCCCCCAGTCAGATTCAAAAGCTCCGGATCTGTCACCTGGAACAAAATCCCCTTATTTTCACTGTTATAATCCAGATCTGTAATCACAATAGAATATTCCTTTCGCTCCCCGGAAACGGTAGATATAATTCTGGCCTCCCCTTCCTCAATTTCCTGCTTAAACCCAACGGGACTGAAACTTTCGCCGCCTGCCTTTTCCGGAATTTTTTCCAGATTTCCGTATATTCCCACACTGGTATTTTCCTCCACCGTTCCCAGACGGTACTGATCCAGATAAGTAATCACCCCGGCAATCTCTCCGGGATTTCCTTTTTCCCCTTTGGTGATCCCGGCAATTTCCGCATCATACAGGGTTCCTTCCCCCATATTTACCTGAGTTCCTGTATCCAGGTCACTCACCGGATGTCCCAATGCGCCGTACTGATTTTGCTCATCATAAAAAGTTAAAGTTCCGACTCCGGCCAGATCATCCCTGACCCAGATTCCCAGCTTATATTCTTCCTCGGCTGTCTGTACCGGCTGCAGCTTTAACTGAATATATTCTTCTTCACGCAAAATGCCCAGTATGACAGGTTCTCCCTGGCACTGGTTAATTGTTTCAATCAAATCCTCTTTGCTTTCCATAACCTGATCATTGACCGTCTTGACATAATCCCCGCTTTTCACCAGGTTTTCCGCCGGTTCATAATTCATGCCGTCGCTTCCGGTTACCGTTCCTGTTCCGATAATCAGAATGCCGTCTGTCTTTACATAAATTCCCACCGGAATTCCGCAGGGCACTACCTGCTCCTGCTCCACCACCTCCACATTTACCTCTTTCATGTGAAACAGGCCGAACAGTCTGCAGGTGATGGAATAGCTTCCCTGCTCCTGAGATTTTAAGGAAAAACTTTGATTTAAGTCCAGTTTGATTTTATCTTTTTCAACCGTGGGAGACTGATTGCCGAAAACCTCCAGTCCCGCCTGATCCAGTTCCCCGGTGACAGGCAGGTGAAAATCAAAATTTTCTTCTCTGCCTTTTTCAATCCGGATTTTGTCCGGTATGGATTCTTCCATGAAATAAAACGAAAAAAAGATCCCCCAGCAAACGCCTGCAAGCAAACTCCCCCGCGCCATCCATTTCTGAAATCTAATCAGACTTTTTTCTTTCATCATTTCACATCCTTCTAAAGTTCCGCCCATTTTCTGCCCTTTGGCAGACTTCTGGCTGTCATACGATGAAAATCAGGGACTTTCGCCGTAAATCCTTTTTAGTATGTGAAATTCCCGCTGATTTAACTCTGGGATTTTTTGACTGTTATTGCCAGTTCTTTCATTTCCCTGGCGCTTTCCATAACGGTATCCGTTATTTTCACGCCGCCCAGCATCCGGCCAAGTTCTGTAACGCTTTCTTTTTCATCCAACAGGCAAATACTGGAAACGGTCACATGATTCACCACATTTTTACTGATTAAAAAATGATAATCCGCCATAGCAGCAATCTGGGGAAGATGGGTAATGCAGATCACCTGATGGCTTTTGCCGATCACATTCATTTTTTCCGCCACCATCTGGGCAGTCCGTCCGCTGATTCCCGCGTCTATTTCGTCAAAAATCAATGTTTCAATCTGATCACTTTCCGCTAAAATTGTTTTAACGGCAAGCATAATCCGGCTCAGTTCTCCGCCGGAGGCCACTTTTCCCAAAGGCTTTAAAGGCTCTCCCGGATTGGTGGAAATTAAAAATTCCGCCTCATCCCGGCCGTTTACCGTATAACCTTTGGTTTCCTGAAATTCCATGGTAAAATCCACATCCAGAAAATTCAAATCCACCAGGCCGCTTTTGATCTCTTTCGTCAGCTTTTTGGCATATTTTTTCCGGATTTTGGAAACTTCAGACGAGATTTTCTGCAGAGCGGCTTCTGATTTTTTCAGCCGCTGCTCCAATTCCTCTAAATATTCCTCATAATCTTTCAGCCTGTTGTATTTCTTCTGCTTTTCTTCTTTTGCCTGCAGGACCGCCTCGATGCTTCCTCCGAATTTGTCTTTCAGATGATTGATTTCATCCAGACGTTTTTCCACTTCAAAAAAGGCTTCCTCTTCAAATTCTTCCTCGGAAATATAGCCTGACAGCTCCCGGTTAAAATCATTTAAAAGACTGTCCACTTCCTCCAGCTGGCTGCACATTCCCTCCAGCTTCGGATCAAAATCCGTCACCGTCTGAAGCTCCCGAAGGGCCCGGCCAAGCTGCTCTGTGGCGCTTCCGCTTCCGCCGGTCATCTCGTAAGCCGCTCCTGCCGCCTCCATAATTTTGCGGTTGTTTGCCATCTTCCGGTAAGAAATTTCCAGCTCCTCATCTTCTCCGGGAATCAAACCTGCGCTCTCTATCTCCTGTATCTCATACTCCAGAAAAGACAGCTCCCGCTCTCTGCCCTCTCCCTCAGAAAGCGCCTGCTGCTTTTCTTCCAGAATCTCCTGATAGTTCTGATAGTTCTGTCTGAGCGTTTTCTTTTTTCCTTCCAGTTGATCTTTTCCGTATTCATCCAGAATTTCCAGATGCTTCTTTTTATGAAGCAAAGACTGATGTTCGTGCTGTCCATGAATATCAATCAGACAGGAGGCCGCCTTTTTCATACAGGAAGCGGATACTGTTTCAGAATTGATTTTCCCTATGCTTCGGGATGATGTGATTTTCCGGGACATGATAATTTCGTCATTTTCCGGATAAATATCCAGTTCTGCCAAAAGCTTTCTCTGCTCCTCATTCTCCACCCGAAAAATCAGCTCCACTAATGCATATTCCGCATGCTCCCGCAGCATTTCCTTCGGAACCTTTTCTCCCAGAGCAAGATTGATAGAACCGATGATGATAGATTTTCCGGCTCCCGTTTCTCCTGAAAGAATATTCAGTCCATTGCCGAATTCCACCTCCGCTTCTTCCATCAATGCCAAATTTTTAACATGCAGACTTACCAACATACAACTTTCTCCTCTCGTCCGCGGCGATTCTTTTTTAATACCTGCCTGACGGCAGTTTGCTTTCCTGCAGCATTCCAATCTGCAAAGGGCCTATTTCTTTGTGATCTTCCGCAGCCTTTCCATTAAAATTTCTGTATCCTCCACGGTACGCACCGCGCACATGATTGTATCATCTCCTGCAATACTCCCCACAATCTCATGACAGTCCATAGAATCCAAAGCTGCTGCAACTGCCATTGCCATACCGGAAACGGTTCGAATCACCAGAATATTCTGCGCCATATCCATGGAAACAAATCCGTCCCGGAAAATCCTGATATATTTTTCACTCATATCCGGCTGATTTTCATTCAAAGAAATATATTTCTGGCGCCCCGACCCGTCCTGCGCTTTTGTCAGCTTTAATTCACGGATATCTCTTGATACGGTAGCCTGGGCCACAGGAAATCCTTCCTGTTCCAGACGCTCAGAAAGCTCCTCCTGTGTTTCGATACTGTATTTTGAAATGATTTCCAAAATTTTAGCATGACGTTTTGATTTCATCTTTCCCTCCGTCTGTCAGGCATAACCCTGTAATTTTTTCCGAAGCCTTTCCAGAAAACTCTGTTGGCTGAGCTTCAGAATCCCGGTGCTGATGCGGGCCTTTTTCACTGTGATTTTCTCCCCTGCCCGAAGAATACCCACATGATCCCCGTCAAAACTGACCTCCAATTCTTCTTCCTGTTCGCTGCTCCGCTTTGCCACCTCCACGGTAATCTCATCTTCCGCATCCAATACAATGCTTTTGGCGTTCAGTGTATGGGGGCTGATGGGAGTCACCAGCAGCAGGCTGGCCTTGGGATCTACGATGGGCCCGCCGCAGGACATACTGTAGCCGGTGGACCCGGTAGGGGTCGCAAGAATGATGCCGTCTGCCCGGTATGTATTCAGATACTCTCCATTGACCGAAATAATCAAATCCACCACCTGCAGCCTGCCGCAGCGGTGAATGACAATATCATTCAATGCCGTCCGCTCCGGCTCCTTTCCCGCCTTTGTGATACAGCAGCCGGACAACTGCATCCGCCGCTCAATGGTATAGCTGTCGTCTGCCAGAAGATGCTCTGCCCCGGCAACGGCTGTATCTGCTTCCAACTCGCAGAGATACCCCAGATGGCCGGTATTGATCCCGATTAAGGGAATATCCCGCTCCGCAATATTTCTGGCCGCCCGAAGCAGGGTGCCGTCTCCTCCCACCACCAGAATGCACTCCGTATCCTTTGGAATTTTCTTGCGGTCAAAGGGGATGCCCTCCAGTTCCAGATTGGCCTGATACTGGCAAATCCCGCCGTTTTCTGTAATAAAATTCTGGATTTTTTTGGTTAATTTCAGCTGAGCATCCCTTGCGGGATTTACAATAATATAAAAATGTTTCATAATTTTAGGTCAGTGTCCCATGGGCCTGCGCTACCACAGCCGCCACATCCACCGGTTCCTCCTGACTTTCCAATCCTTTTTGTATATGTACCAGATACTCAATATTTCCTTCGGGCCCTTTAATGGGGGAAAATTCCAGATTGCGGACCCCAAAGCCAATTTCTTCTGCAAAGGCCAGAATTTTCTCAATGACCTCCCGATGTACGCCAGGGTCCCTGACTACGCCTTTCTTTCCCACTTTTTCTTTTCCTGCCTCAAACTGCGGTTTGATCAGACACACCATCTGGCCGGCTTCGCCAAGAAGCTCTTTTGCTGCCGGAAGCACTTTGGTCAGGGAAATAAAAGAAACGTCCACGGATGCAAAGTCCAGTACATCTGCAATATCCTCCGGCGTCACATAGCGGATATTTGTCTTTTCCATGCAGACCACCCGCTCATCCTGTCTCAATTTCCAGGCAAACTGTCCGTATCCCACATCCACCGCATAGACCTTTGCTGCGCCGTTTTGAAGCATACAGTCAGTAAAGCCCCCGGTAGACGCGCCGATATCCATGCAGATCCTGCCGGTGAGGCTGATATCAAAATTCTCCATTGCCTTTTCCAGCTTAAACCCGCCCCGGCTGACATATTTCAGGGCAGTTTCCCGCACTTCTATGGAAACCTTTTCGTCAAAAGAAGTTCCTGCTTTATCTTCCCGCTGACCTGCCACAAACACATTTCCCTCCATAATCATGGCTTTCGCTTTTTCTCTGGAGGGGGCCAGGCCCCGCTGCACCAACAGCACATCTAATCTTTCCTTCATATTATGCCTTTCCGTAATCAGATTTCATTACTTCCGAGATTCTCTTAATGACAGATTCACTGTCTATTCCCAGTTCTTTTCGAAGAACTTCCACATTTCCATGTTCTACAAAAGTGTCCGGTATTGCGATATTTAATATTCTGGCCCGGCAAGGCTGTTCTCGTTCGGAATCATTCTTTTCCTGCAGTTTTTCGGAAAGGCCGCTGAGATTCAGGCAGCGGCAGTTTTCCAGATACCGGGCCGCGTGCTCTCCGAATCCGCCGCTTAACACATTTTCTTCCAGGGTCACTAAAAGGTCATGTTCTCCTGCCAGCAGATCCAATAATTCCGTATCCATAGGCTTCACAAACCGGACGTTCACCAGTGTGCATTGATATTCATTTTTTAACTTCTGCCAAACCTCCTCTGCCGTCTTAACCATACTGCCCACGGCCAGAAGTGCAATCCCGACAGAAGGAGAGCCGACCGTCAGCCTTCTTGCCTGTACTGCATTCTCATTCAAGGGGCCTGCAGGCGGCTCGCCGGCCAGATTTCTTTTCTGTACAGGCTCCGCATTCAGGGAGCCTGCAGGCGGCTCGCCGGCCAGATTTCTTTTCTGTACAGGCTCCGCATTCAGGGAGCCTGCAGGCAGTTCACCTGAGAGATTTTTCCAGTAAATCACTTCGCTTTTTCCGTAAATAATTTTCCCTCTGTGCTCCTTTAACCCGTCGTAAGCCTGTCCCCTGGGATACCGTATGGCAATGGGATGCCCAAAATTCACTGCAAATTTCACCATATCGGAAAGTTCCCATTTATTCTTGGGCGCCAGAATGCTCATATTTGGAATGGTAGAAAGATAAGACAAATCAAAGATACCCTGATGCGTTTCTCCGTCACTGCCCACAAGTCCGGCCCGATCCACAGCAAAGGTCACCGGCAGATCCTGGATGCACACATCATGCAGCATCTGATCATACGCCCTTTGAAGAAAAGAAGAATACACCGCCAACACCGGTTTCAGTCCCGCCGCCGCCAGTCCCGCCGCAAAGGTCACTGCATGTCCCTCTGCAATTCCCACATCAAAAAAACGATCCGGGAACATATTATGGAAACGCTTTAATCCAGTTCCGTCCTCCATAGCCGCAGTAATGGCCGCCACTCTCTCATCCCGCTCTCCCAGTTTGCGCATTACCGTGGAAAAAACGTCTGTGTAATTGGCTGCGGTACGCTTCTTTTTGGGCAGTCCTGTCTCAATTTCAAAAGCATCCGTTCCGTGAAACCTGGCCGGATGACGTTCCGCCGGCAGATACCCTCTGCCCTTTTGGGTAATCACATGCACCAGCACTGCTCCGTTTACTTTGGAGGCTTCCCGAAATACCCGCTGCATGCCGCTGATGTCATGGCCGTCCACCGGCCCCAGATAAGTAATTCCCATATTTTCAAACAGCATTCCGGGAATCAGAAGCTGCTTGATGCCGCTTTTGGTTCGGCGAATCCGTTCTACCATCCGTTCTCCGTAAACGGGAATCCGGTTCAGGGAATTGGTCACCCCGGTCTTTAATCCCTGGTAAGCTTCCGCGGTCCGCAGATTTCCCAAATGACTGGAAAGCCCGCCTACATTTTCAGAAATAGACATTTTATTGTCGTTTAACACAATAATAAAATTTGATTCCAAAAGAGCTGCATTATTCAGCGCCTCATAAGCCATGCCCCCGGTCAATGCGCCGTCGCCAATCACTGAAATTACCCTGTAGCTTTCCCCTGTAATTTCCCTTGCCGCCGCATATCCCAGACCCGCTGAAACAGACGTGGAGCTGTGTCCGGTATTAAAACTGTCACAGTCGCTTTCCTTCCGCTTGGGAAATCCGCTCATTCCGCCGAACTGGCGCAGCGTCTCAAAGCCTTCTCTCCGTCCGGTCAAAAGTTTGTGGGTATAAGACTGATGCCCCACATCCCAGATGATTTTATCCTCCGGCAGCTGAAAGCAAAGATGCATTGCCATGGTAAGCTCCACCACCCCCAGGTTAGAAGCCAGATGGCCGCCCCGCTCCGACACCTGCTGTATCAAAAAATCCCTGATTTCCTCTGCCAGAACCGGCAGTTCTGATTCTTCTATCTGTTTAATGTCGTTGGGCTTTTCTATTTTTTCCAATACCATATAGAATATCCCCTTTCTTCTCCTATTTTTCCCTCTGAATCAGCTCCACCATCAGGGATGTTAAAAATTCATTTTTCACCACAAGCTCCTCCAACAGCTGTACGCTGTGCCTGGAAAGGCGTTCTGCCTCCTGCCCTGCCTGCTCAATGCCGTACAAGGTCACCCAGGTGCTTTTATGATTTTTTTCATCGCTGCCAACCGGTTTCCCCAAAACCTCTGTGGTACTGGTAACATCCAGAATGTCGTCCTGTATCTGAAAGGCAAGGCCCAGTTCTCCTGCCGCCTGTTCTATCTGCCTCTGCTCCCCTTTGGTGGCTCCTGCCAAAACGGCTCCAATCAGCATGGAGCTCTCCAATAAAGCCCCGGTTTTCAGCCGGTAGATAAATTTTAATGTTTCTTCTGCCACCGGTTTTCCCTCTGACTCCACATCCACGCACTGGCCACCCAGCATTCCGTATATTCCGGATTTTGCAGCAAGTATCTGCAGGGCTTTTCCAATATTGGCATTGCCCGGTTCTATCTCAAAGGCTTTCACCGCCGTCTCAAAGGCATAATTCAAAAGACCGTCTCCTGCCAGAATGCCCATGGCTTCTCCGTATTGCGCATGAGTGGTTTTTCTGCCCCGGCGGTATTCATCATTGTCCATGGCAGGCAGATCGTCGTGTACCAGAGAGTAGGTATGAATCATCTCAATTGCCGCCATAAAAGGCTCAATTACTTTTGAGCGTCCCCCGAACATCCGGTACGTTTCCCACATAAGCATGGGCCGCAGCCTTTTGCCGCCTGCCAGCACACTGTAATTCATTGCTTCTATTACAGTTTTCTGATATCCTTCTTCCTTGGGCAGATAGCCGGCAATCACATCTTCGATCTGACTGGTTCTGGCCGCAATTTCTGCTTTTATATCCATAACTGATCCGTCCTTTCTTCTGTACTGTCTCTTTTTGCTTCTTTTGGCTCAGCCTGCGTATTCAGGACGGACTTTCGGATTCCGCCGGTTCTTCAAAAGGCTCCAATTCTCCCTGCTGATTCAAAAGCAGCATTTTCTTTTCCACTCTGTCTATTTTCTGATTACAGAATTTCAGCTTCCGGATTCCCTGCTCATACAGCGCAAATGTCTCTTCCAGGGTCACATCCCGCTGCTGCATTTTCTCTATCATTTCTTCCAGTTCCTGAAAAGCTTCCTCCAGAGACTGTTCTTTTTCCTGCTTTGTCTGGCTCATAAAACCTCCTGTTCCACCTCTTCCACTTTTGCAGACACTATTCCGTTCAGCATATGGATTTTCAGCGTATCTCCTGTTCTGACCTTTTTTGCATCGCAGATTCCCTGTCCGTTTTCATCCGCCACAAACGCATAGCCCTGGCTTAATTTTTTCAAAGGCGACAGCGATTCCAAACGCTCTGCCAAAAGCTCCAGTGTATGCCTGCAGTGCAGTAATTGCTGCTCCATCCTCATGCGCAGCTTTCCTTCCAGATCCGCCGCCGTCTGCCGCTTTTCATTTAACTGATTCACAGGGCTTAACAGTTTCAATCTGTTTGCATACTGACGGATGCGTTCTTCCGTCCGTTCCAGTCGGTCTGTAATGCCCCGGTTCAGCTCCAGCTGAAAAGACAACAGCATTCCTTCCAACTCCCGGATATCGTACACGGCCAGTTCTGCTGCCGCCGAAGGTGTAGGCGCCCGCAAGTCCGCAGTATAATCGGCAATGGTAGTGTCTGTTTCATGGCCCACGGCGGAAATGATCGGAACCGGGCATTCAAAGATTGCCCTGGCTACCGCTTCTTCGTTAAAGGCCCACAAATCTTCCATGGAGCCGCCGCCCCGGCCCACAATCATAACGTCCACCCCCAGCTGCTCCAGGGCATGAATGCCGTTTATGATACTGGCTGCGGCTCCCTCTCCCTGTACCAGCGCAGGATAGAGGACAGTCTGCACATAAGGATTTCTGCGTCTGCTGATGTTTTGAATATCACGGATGGCCGCTCCCGTAGGCGCAGTCACAATACCCAGGGTATGAATATATCTGGGAATGGGCTGTTTATACTCCGGTGCAAACATTCCCATTTCTTCCAATTCCTGTTTCAGACGCGCAAACCTCTGATACAGCAGTCCTTCTCCGTCCGGCAGAATCTCTCTGGCATACAGCTGGTATTTTCCATCCCGTTCATAGACGGAAATGGAACCCAGAACAATCACATTGTCCCCGTTTTTCATGGAAAAAGAAAGACCCTTCCGGTTTCCTGCAAACAGAACTGCCTGCAGCGCCCCGGTTTCATCCTTCAGCGTAAAATAGATATGGCCGGTGGTATGGTACTTGCAATTGGACACTTCACCCTTCACATAAATGCGGTTCATCATAAAATCCTGGGTGAACATATTTTTAATGTAGGAATTTACCTGCCCTACGGTATATACATTTCCTTTCATGCCAGCTTCGCCAGAATCCCATTGACAAAGGAAGCGGAATCATCGGTGCCGTAGTTTTTGGCCAGTTCTACCGCTTCGTTGATTGCCACTCCGGTGGGAACCTCTTCTTCAAATTTTATTTCATAGACAGCCAGACGGATTAAAGTCAGATCCACTTTGCCCATCCGGGTAGTTTTCCATCCTTTGGCCGCTTCATTAATCATCCCGTCCAGTTCCGGCAGGCGGGTCACAATCTGTTCAAACTTGCCCTGAATGTATCGGGCGTCTTTCTCTTCTTTCTGATCCAGTTCTTCAAAAAACAATTCCAGCTGCTCCGGCAGTTCTGCTTCTTCATAGAATTCCGCCCGAAACAGCAGCTTGAATATCTGTTCTCTTACTTCTCTTCGGCTCATATGTTTCCTTTCAAAATGGTTCTGCTCACAAAAAGGCTGTCAAATGACAGCCTTATGATCTTTCCATATAATTCCTCATTTTCATACAGGAAAAAACCTGCCGCACCTGATTTTATTTCTGCTTCTCCATCTCCACACTGGCAATGCTTACATTCACGCTGCTTACTTCCAGTCCGGTCATGTTCTCAATGGCAGATTTCACTCTCTCCTGCACCTTGGAGGACACTTTTGGAATCGCATATCCGAAACGGATGTTCAACGCCACATCCACACGGACTACATTTTCCTTAATATCAATCTTGATTCCCTTGGACAGATTCTTCATGCCCAGCTTGCTCACCAGTTCGTTGGTGATGTTTCCCGCCATAGAACTGACGCCTTCTGCCTCGGTAGCCGCAAGACCTGCAATAATTGCAATTACTTCGTCTGCAATACGCACCTCGCCTAAATTATCATCTTTTATCATATATGCTTTCCTGTCTTCAGCCATTTTACGCCTCCTAAAACTTATTCGTTTTTTTATTATAGCAGAATTGCCGGCATTTGCAAAGCGATTCTTCCGGTTTTATCCAATTATTTATATTATTTCCGTTTAGCCCTCACCCGTATGCAGATCTCTGGCAAATTATTTTACTTTCTCCTTTGCCGCCGGTTTCCCGCTATTTTTTCGGCACCGAAGTATACTCATAGGGCGTCGCCTGATATACGTAATAATTGAGCCAGTTTGTATAATTATAGCCTGTAAAAATGCCCAATTTTCAATGCTTTCACAAAAAATGTCTCCAGATTGTTCAATTATACCGCCACCCAGTCTCCAATGTCTATTACGTCTGCAACATTGCTTTTCTCTAGCATGTCTCTATACTTTTGTTCCGCAATTTCTTCTCCCATTTCTTTTATGTCTTCAATCATTCCATTGAATCTTTCCATTTCTGACTTTTTATGGTCGTCCATTACGGATGTGTATAAATCCATCGTCATCTGCAAAGTTGCATGTCCTAAATAATCTTGCACTGTCTTTGGCTGTATTCCAGCCTCAAAGCATCTGGTTGCAAACGTGTGCCGGAAACAATGACAGGAAAACGGCATTATTTCTTCGGTTATGTCTCTCATGAGATTAATTTCATTGATCACTTTTTTTATTGCGTCACATATAATCTGTGAATTAATTGGCGTATTATATTTTGTTGTAAACAATAAATCTTCAAACTGTTTCTCAACTTTCTTTTCAGCCGGTGCTTTGTTTTTAACAATATTTTTTTGCATGTACTGTTTTTTTAAATAAATCTCACATTGCTTATTCATCGGAATTGCGCGTAAACTTGTTTTCGTTTTTGGCAGTTCAAAATGAAAAACTTTTTTATCATCGCCCTCATATTTCTGATAAACAAGCGTTCTGTTTACATGAATGATTTTATTGTCAAAATCAATATCTTCCTTTCTTAAAGCCGCAATTTCACCTATTCTCATGCCCGTCAATACCGCAACATTAAAAAAATTGTCATAAAAAGTCCCCTTGCAGCAATCAAAGAAATCTATTTGCTCTTCCAAGGATAAAACTCTAGTTTCTTTCTCTTTGTCTCTTTTTATTGAAATCCCCTTTGCCGGATTTCTCCTCAAAAACTCATCAAACACGGCTTTGTTGAACATGTCAACAAGCAATATTTTCACTTTGTTCTTTGTCTCAAACTGATAACCCTGCTTGTCAAGAATTTTTATCAACTCTCGGACTTTCAAATTAGTAATATCTTTCAGATAAAAATTCCCCAAATATGGAGAAATATGCTTCCTATATACTAGGTTGTAATATTGCCTTGTGTTATTTCTGATGGAATCATATTTATATACATTCATCCATTTTTCATACCAATCGTCAAGTTTTATATTTTCCCGTAAATTCACTTCCTTATCATTTTCATATATGGCTTCATTGTATCTTTTTTTAATGTCCTTTAAATCATGCCCGGATATCGACCTGCGTTTTCCGAATCTGTCTGTATACCTTGCCTCGTATCTTCCATTTGCTTTTTGGATTATTCCTTGTCCAATCTCTTTTCCTTTTAGATTCTTTCCCATTGCATATCCTTTCTTTATGCACAGAAAGATAATTATTACATGATTTATTGTATCACATAACAACTATCTTTATCAATGCATTTTTATAAATAGTGAGACGTTTGCAAGTATTTTTCAAACTCTCTTCTTTTTATTAACTGCTTGTTTCCCACTTTCAATAAAAATGGGCATCCTTTCTTTTTAAGCAGCGTTCTAATAGTTTTCTCTCCTATATTTGAATATTTTACAGCCTCTTTTATGGTGAGATTAATCTTATCTTTAATTGGAATACTTATATTTTCATTTCTATTATTTTCCCGTGCTTCCAAAGCCCGCATCACCTCGTTTTGTTTCTGACAATTCATTTATCTCATTAAAACACACATCAACAAATGGCATGATGATTAGTTGTGCAATTCTTTCCCCAGGATTCACCCACTGGGTTACTTCGGAATGATTATGTAAGGCGACTTTATATTCACCTCTATAATCTGAATCACATACTCCAACTTTATTTGCTGGTGCCAAACCTCGTTTTGTAGAAATGCCACTTCTAGGAAATATAGCCCCAAATGTACCTTCTGGCAATTCCATAGCTAAACCTGTGCTAATCATTTTTGTTTCATGTGGATTAATGAAAATTGATTGTGCGATACATGCGTACAAATCAAATCCCGCAGAATTTTCGCTTCCTTTTGTTGGAATAATTGCATTAATATTTGTCCGTTTAAACTTAATGGTTTCTGTTTTCATTTTTAAATTCCTCCTTATAATCACATGGAATACATTGTCCCCAATAATATGTTTTATTTTTTATATTACAATGTACTTTCACTCTTGTTTTATCTGTTTCGTTGATTGCTGAGTGAATACATTGTTCACATTCACTCGTTATAATCATGTTTTCCATAATACAATTTCACCTTTTTGTAATGATTGCTGAATGTTGATGAGCCTTTGATTTTTACTGCCTCTATATGGAAGTGTCAGATCACGTTGGTAATCTATGTATTTACCATCTACAAGAATATTACACCTAGAGACTATATCTGCTCTTTTAGTCCATTTAAAATACCCATTGCCTGAATCTTTAAATTGATTTTCTCCAAATATTTCATTGAATTCATATCCTGTATATAACCATATAGATTTCTGAGGGGCTGAAAGAAGGATTTTATTGGCATTTTTGTTCAATATATTGTATTGTTCTTCTGTATTGTCCACTATATATTGCGTAATGTTGTACCGTTTATTTACTTCAGTGACTAAATCTAAAACACCATCAAGATTACTCTCAAAAAGCGGATCACCTCCTGTCAATGTCAAGCCTGAAATATAATCCTTATCTAACTCTCTGAACAATTCTTCTTTTGCAGATTCATCAAATGGGATACCGCTATTAGCATCCCATGTTTGCGGATTCTGACATCCTTTGCATTTATGAGAACAGCCTGAGAGCCATAACACGACTCTCAAACCACTTCCGTTATTCATATCTGGATAAGTTAAGTTATGATAATTCATCACATCGACACCCTATCCTTTATTTCCGCATTCTTGGCTTCATTATATCTCGTTTCTCCATGAACTCTCGTAAATCCCAAATAGCCATTCATCCGATCAATCTTTGTAATCTTGCCACCTCCGCACTTAGGACATACATCCATTTCTACCTGTTGATACCCACAATCTTCGCAATAACACATTGCAAGATTTACACCTTCATAGAAACCTTTATCCATTGCCCTGAGAACCAATGTCTTAATTGCTTCTATGTTATATCCTAAGTTATAGCGACAATACTGAATCTTTCCTCCGTTGAAATACTCCCAAAATCTTTCTTCCTTATCCTGTTTTTCAATGGGAGACATTTGCTCAGATACATGACAGTGAAAACTATTGCTTACATATGGCTTGTCTGATACATTTTCAATAATTCCATATACTTTACGGAATTGTTCAATCTGTAATCCACAAAGACTTTCTGCTGGCGTTCCATAAATTGCATATAGAATGTGATCTTCTTCTTTGATTCTATCTATGTACTGCTGAATGTATTGCATCACTTCCAATGCAAATTTACCATCTTCACGGATTGACTTGCCATTATATAATCTCTGCAATTCATTTAGTGCTGTTATTCCATAACTCATAGTCATTTGAGGAAGAATTGATTTAATCTTATCCTCCGGCTTTAAATTACCACCATACAAACCGCCTTCACAGAAAGCTACTGGATTTACGCTTGCTCTCAGTTCTCCAATATAATCATAGGTACGTTTATGTAATCCTCTGATTAATTCAAGGTAATATTCTAAAACTTCATAGAAATCCTTTGATTCTTGTCTAGCTTTTGCTAGTATCATAGGTAAGTGAAGTGAAACTACTCCTAAATTACAACGTCCTTCAAATACTGGTTTATCTTTTTCATCTGCTGGTGACATTCCACCATTTTCATACCAAGGAGATAGAAAGGCTCTGCAGCCCATGGGACTGACCACTCTTCCATATTTTTTATACATTTCAGGAACATATCCATTACCCGTTAAAGACAACCAATCAGGATACATTGTCTTACTGCTACATTCAATACCCGCATTAAATACATCTGCGCTTTCATATTTCTCACTACCTTCTCCATGCAAATTCTTATCATACAAAAATACAATCTTAGGGAACAACACAGGACGCTTAAATCCTTTCTTTCCCTGACCTTCTTTATGTACATTAAGCAATGTAATCGCTGCCATCTTACCAAATTTATCTGTTGCCAATCCAATAGTCATTGTAACGAATGGATAATCGCCTCGACTGGAACCAACCGTATTCAACTTGTATTCAATTCCTTGCCATCCCTGTTCAAAGTCACGCTGAATTTTTTTCATTACCCATTCTTCAGCACTGGAAGTATTAGTAATGAGAGTTCCATTATCCTTTTCAATATATCCGCATATATTTGCATATTCTTTTCTATATTTCCAATATGATTTCTCTGCATATGGAGCAAGAATTTTGTCCACTTCCGGCACTGTAAAGCCACCATACTGCTGTGCTGCCGTCGAAAGAATGATATCTCCCATAACATCAAATGCCGTATCAAGTGAGTTTGGTTCGTTATACCATACATTTCCCATCTCAAAGCCATTTTTCATTACTTTGCCAATTCTAAAAAGGCAGCAATTGAAAGTATCCAAGCGAGAACTCCTATCATGAATATAAATATATCCATCTTTCATTGCTTGTTTCTCATTTAAAGTTAAAAAGAATTTCTTGTATAATTCTCCATTTAATTCTCCAAATATCAGACTTCTCTTTGTTGCAACTAATGCAGAATCTGTATTAGCATTATTTTTGTCCCCAATATATCTAATTGTCTGACTTTTTTCATATACCTTATCCATCATATGTACAAAGTCTTTTTTATAATTTCTATATTCTTTATACATCTTTGCAACTACTGGATAAAACTCTTCAAGCACAGATTCTACAATATTATGCATTTCATAAATTTCAGTGTCTTCTAAATCATTTTCTACCATTTTATCCCATACAGCATTACAAATTATCTGATAGTCGGAATCAGATAATTCAACCATTGCTCTTCTTGCAGCTTTATTACAAGCATTGATTATCTTTTGTTCATCATACTGTTCTAATGTTCCGTCTTTTTTAATTATCTGCAATAATTGTTTCCTCCTCATTTATGTATCTGATAAATACATCCACTTATAAAACCAATAAAGCCTAAAGTAAAATAAAAGTGACTTGTTGTTAATTCATATTGTTTTATAAACGGTTGCAATACCTCAATACAAATTTTGTCTACATCAAACTGAACTAATATCCATGCTACAATTAGCCCTTCTACCAATCCGCTTAACAATAATCTCTCCCTCCTTAGCCAATAAAACAGGCAATATATGCTACTTATTTCATTTTATTGTTTGCATTTACCTGCCATTTTTTAATTGATTCATAGAATTCAAATACAGAATTCAAATCATCTCCATCCACTTCAACTTCCAAATTTTTCATATGATTTAAACTGTACATTCCAAGTATGCTTCTTCCATCAATAACTTGTCTTCCTTGTTTTACATCAATATACTCTCCTTTGTATTTATTGCACATAGAAACAAAATCGTTAACATCTTGTATGGTGTTTAATTTTATTATCAAATTTTTCTTCTCCAATCCTTATATCTAATTCTTTTTTTCCATGCATTCATTTCATCAAATGATAATACGTTCATTTCCACACTTTATATATCTTTAAAGTTTTTACAAAATTATCTCTCTACTCTACCTGATGTAATATGACTTTTACAACATCGCTAATATCTGTTCCTTCATTATTATCAACTACAAAATTGACTTCTTTTTCCAAACCTAAAAACATAGAAAAATCACGTTCTACTCTAGCAGCAATCTCGTTCTTATCATCAAATGTGAATTCATTTACACCACATCTGTCTATGTATCTTTTAACTCTTGTACCAAGACTTGCATTAACAAGTACAGTAAAAATATTATCATTAGAGCAATTCTGCTTAAGTTGTCTGAGTCCATTCGGAGTGAGTACTACTACTTTATTTCCATCAACATAATCCGATTTTAATGTTCCATATAATCTTCCTTGTGAATATTCATCATATTCTGCCAACATACCAGTATTAACCATAGCTGCAAATGTATTATTTTCTGTAAAATAATAATCCTTACCATTTACTTCTTCATTCCTGGGTTGTCTGGTAGTGTATGAAATAATCTTTTCAAATCCATGATGGGTTGCCAGTTCTTTTTCAATTGTGGACTTCCCTGACCCGGAAGCCCCTAATAAGACAATAATCATTCATTAATTCCTTTCCTGTACTCTTCAAGTTCTTTTTGATATTCTTCTGTTTTATGATATCCACAAGAAAACATTTCAGGGCAAAATCCACGATAGACACATTCCCTTACCATACAACTTGCAAGTTCTGGTTCTGTTTTTGCTACAGCTTTTTTTACTAATTTCCAAGCTTTTCTCGTTTCTGTAGCAGCACAATTACACAATCGTTTGCGACTAATATTTATTAATGCTTGTGCATCTGCCTCACACGCATGGTTTACCAGTGCACCTTGCGGTAATTTATCCCTATTTCTATCTTGATCATTTGTTCTATCTGGTCTTTGTGTTGATACCCAATGCTCAATGCCAATTTTATGTCTTACCATATGTACACTTACCCATGATTTTAGTTCACACCATCTCCAATAAAATTTCATTCTTCTTATTGGTGAATGTTCAGACATAATAAGTTTTCTTTTCCATGTTGAATCGGGATATTTTCCTGTAGTTTTATTGATAGTATTCATGGTAGAATCTTTAATTTCCTGCCAATTATCTTCATGCCTAAAATTATCTATTTGCACTTTTACACCTCAAACTTTCTCATATCTTCAACAAACGATGAAATAACACTTTCATCCATAGTCATTGCCTGTACTTTTACCTTTTCCCCAGGTATTGTACCAAAAACTCCAACCACAGATTTTGCATCAATAATAATTTTATCTATGTAAATATTTATGTCACAATCATACATTGAGCATATATTTACAAATTCCATAATCAATTCAGGTGAATACAGTTTTATATCTCTTAAAAATTTCTCCCTTTTAATTTTATAATGTTATTCTGTTTCTTCTAAAATTTCATTCCATGTTTTATCACAATATGGAAGAACCTGTATCCCATATTCACATACCGGTAATTTCTTCCTGATCTTCTCTGCTATTCTAACAGCCCTGTCCATATTTTTTGTATATCTAATACCGAAATGCCTGGTTATTTGTTCTGATATGTAATTCCCGTTAAAATCAAACAATCCATTAATTGCACTTGAATGTGCAACCCTAATCTGATTGTCCTTTGTCTTTAAAATATAAACCCCGTTATCTGCTGACATATATAGAACCTCCTTTTTTATCTATAAAATGTATGATTTATACTGTCTGTAAAAACTTCTTCTAATTTATTTTTATTCCATGAATTTCCTGGCACATTGTCAAATGCGATACAGTCGTAAGCTGTAGAGCCAAACATGTAAGTATACTCTATCGCCAATACATCATCTTCTGTAACTTCTACGATATTGATTCTTCCATCATATGTAGGTGTAAATTGAACGCTTCCATTTCTTTCATAAATAACATCAATGATATTATCAGGATATTTTTCAGAATATATACGATTCCAAACAACACTTGCAACATTGCATTTTGATTCAAAATCTCCTCCTGTTGTCTCTGCAGAAACTAGTTTTTGAAACACTTTTATTTCGTCAATGTTATATTCTTCATATACTGATTTTGGTATTTCTAAATAATCAGAATAATCCTTATACTCTTCCAATAATCTCTTATAAGAAATAAACCATTCTTTCTTACTTGAAAAATCTATGGATTCTAATTTTGACCAAAATTCGTTTCTTATGGTTTCTGATTCAGTTAATATATTCTCTTTCTCAAAAATCTTTTTTCTACATTGCTTTTTAGGTGATTTTTTGCCAATTATAGTTTTATGCATAACTTCAACTTCCACTTTTTTAACATTTCTAATTGTTTTTCTTTCACCAAAAATCATAATGCCAACTATTACAATCAATATTAAAAAAACTATATTTATTTTTTTATTATTCATATACCAACTCTATTGAATTGTTATCCATCACCTCTTTTGTTAGATTTAAGTAATAAGTTAATTTGTATGCGTTTTTGTCCTAATCATAGCTTATACATTTCTCTTTCTCCCTTATGCCCACGAAAATAGGAAATTGTAAACTTTCAAGACCTGTTTTCTTATCTTTACTGATTTCTTTATATTTAACTTCAATAACTCTTCCTATAAGATTATTTTTATCCTTCTAAAATTTTGCTCTAGTTGCATCATCAAACCCAGAGCCAACATTAACAGTGTTATCTTTGTACCGAAGAACTAACGCCCCAAGAGTCCCTGTCAGTCTTCCATCACCTTCCAATACTTCTACAACAGGAAGATCCATTGTATAAAATTTTTTAATCTTGATAAGATCAGTAGTTCGTTTACACTTATATATTGCATCTTTGTTCAGCATAAGACCTTCCCACCCCTGTTCTACAGCATATTCAAGCCATTTCATAATCTGGGATTGATCCGTTCCTTCATATACCATAGTTACAACTTCCACATTTTGAAGTTGCTTTTCTTTAATGACTTTTCTGAGTTCATTTAACATCTTTCTACGCACGTTATATTTATTATTTGATTGTTTATTGGGAATTTCTGATTCTGGAAAATAATCAAATATGACGAATTTTATTTCATTCTTAGATTCTGCGTCTGAATTAATAACACCTGTTCCAATTCTAAAGTTTTCTCCATCTGACAGATTATCTATGTTTTTTCTAATAAGTTCTCCATCATAAAACCATCCCATGCCTAGTTGTTGTAAATCATATATAATGTGCTGCATACCACTAAATTCTTTACCTTGTCTGCTAATAAGTTTACCTTGGTAAAATGAGGCTCTATTCCCATTCATCTTCTGACTCAAAGAAAACCATGTTCCTTCATTCAATTTGAGTTTTTCATACGAAGATCCTAACTGTACTTCCCAAGTATCAATTAGTCCAGGGATGCATTTATTTACCAATTTCGCATCAGCACCCAACCTAAATTTCTTTGTAATCATCTGCTCATAAAAATCTCTATTTTCTTCTTGTCCAGATAAAAATACCTGAATCTCGTAAATATCTTCATCTTTTCCAGTATTGTTCTTCTTCAAATAGTCCATGACATCTTCAAATGTGCTATGTATGCCCAAATAATATGGTGCTAACTCAGAACTTGGAGTCACTTTCTTTTTTATTTTCTTTGTACTGATTCCTGTTACAATATTCCCATCCAACAAAAACTTCAAACACTCTTTAAATAATTCATTATCCCTATTTGCTATAATAATAGCCTTCTTATCATTTAAACTGCTTGTCTCCTGAATCTGCTTAAACAAATTGATTACTTTTATCAATCACGTTCTCCTTCCTTTGAAACACACATTTTAACAGCATTAAATACTAAATAAACTTTTAAGAGTCACAAGTCTATTCCATGCTTTCCAACCAGATTCAAAATGTATATCTTCTTTATTTGTATTCTTAATGACATTATCTATTGTGAGTTCTATCATTCTCATATAATTTTCAAAATTGCAACTATTCATATATTCTTCAATTTCAGATGAATAATTGCCATCTTCCTTTATCTCATTGATTACTTCTTCTCTAATTTGCTTTTTTAGTTTATCCATAGTTTCATCATCTAAGATTACTTGACCTTTTAATTCCATAATATTTTCCTTTCTTTAATCAATGAAATTGCGAATTTATCTTGTTCTTTCTTTTCTACTTACTTCATGTTTATGCCCTTTTGGACAAATACTATATTTAATATCTACATACCCATCTGCGTAATCATTACCGCCGCTATTGATGGGATCTTGATAAATACAAATCCTTGCATTTTTAGTTTCTGAATCAGACAAGAAAGATTTTGCGAGATAATAATCGTCACAATCTTGACAATATTGAAATTTCCCAGATAAAATACCTATTGCCATTTCAATTTCATCATTTAACTTATCTAACTCTTTTTTCTTTTGCTTATCACTACAGTTTTTATCAATAATATCCTTAATAAATTTGTTCATTAATCCTCCTCTTGAAAGACTTGTTTTATTGCTTCTTATTTGTTTTAAGCAATCTGTTTAAATACCATTTCTGAAATTTAGTGAATTTGATATTGTACATTTTTTCAAAAAGTTCAATACCATCTCTATCTAACATCCTTTTATATGCGCATATTTTACTTTCTTCGTTAGCATTTTTATTATTCTCAAAATCATTCCTCATAATTATGCCATCCTGACGAATAATTTTTACTCTTGCATTTGGACAACTCAAACAGTCATCTACATAGCACAAACCAAAAGGATCATATTTCGCACATTCCGATCTATCACATACTTTAATGATAAGTTTATATTCTGTGATTGCTCTATTGTCCATAATTATTGCACCTCGTTTCTACCTTTGAAAGCGTGGTTTCAAGACTTTGATACTATATCATTTATAACAACAACTTTATACGAAGATACTTTCATTTCATCATATAGTCCCCATTCACTTTCTACATTTTCGATTTTTCCTATAACTACAAATTGACCTTTAAACCCTGTAACTTCTCCTTTATACAAAAAAGATGAAGTTCCTCTATGTCTCATTGCTACAACTTTATCTCCGATTTTTATTTTGTTATTTAAGAAATCTTTCATCTAAACCATTTCCTCGCAATCATTCAAATTAATTTCTTCCATAGTAATAACCTTGAACCATCCAGGATTCAAACTAATCTTTTTATGAAATTCAAACATCAATTCCGATAACCTGTCTTCTAACCATTTTCTTTCTTCGTCTGTTACACCATCATAAATATATGTATCGCATCCAGAGTCATCATAATATGCTTCATTTAACTCCTCCATAATTCTATCTGGGTCAGGATCAGTTCTCAGTGGAACAAGTTCACATTCACCAACAAAAATAATAGGATTATCTGTAGATAAACTTCTTTCAATCCATTCTTTACAGCCTAAAGCATCCTGTATTGCTTCTTCTTTTGTATCGAATGTGCCATGTGTCCAAGTTTCATTATCTGTTTCATTCCATGACCATAACATTTATTTATTCTCTCCTAATATTTCAATCGCTTTATTCACATGCTCTCTTTTTAGTCCTCCATCACCAAACCAAGTAGGTTGAATCCAATTATTTTCATAACCATAATCAGACCATTGCCAATCTTCATCATCTAAAATCACGAAATTTTCTACATCATTCTCGTTAATCCACTTTTGAATTTCAGCAGCTCTACCAGTACCATGTTTGCAGTTGATATTTAAATCTTCTTCTAATCTGATTGTTTTAGGAACACTACCTACTATTTCTGCTTCTATATATGGTGTATCGCCTAAAACTTTTATATGGTTTTTTGATAATATTTTTCTTAATACATAATATATTTTTGGCGTGTAATCTTCTGTTCCTCTCCAGCTAGAACTAATGATTACTTTTGCGTTTGTTTTGTCACATATTTCTTTAAGAAGTTTTACCTTTTCAATATCAATATTTGCTGTTTCCTCATTCCGATAATTACTATATGTAAGTTCTCCGTCCACGTCTAAAAATATTATTTTCACATAATCACCTCATCTTCACTGAATAAAACGAGCGTTTCAAAGCCTTACTGTTTATGCATTACATCACTTATTAAATCAGCATACGATTTACAACCTAAATATTTTCCTAACGTAGCAAGATTTTCTTTAGTGCTCTTTATCACGCTCTCTGTAATATAATCCTCAAAATCTACACAATCATCGAACTCGTCTTCCACTCTGCTAACTACATCATGAACATAACTATGCGTTTTATCTAAAATCGTTTCTATCATCTGTAATCTATGTAATTTCTCATAATTTTCTGTAATCTCTTTTAATGTTCCTGCCATTCGATTAATCCTCCTGATATCTCCAACTAACTATATCTACATCACTTCTCCAACCATCGCAACTATCTTTCCCTATTGAAAAATGATACCATGCATGACCTGTCCACTGATGATCTCTATATTCTTGACCGTCTTTGTCTTTAACAATTATCCATGTATCTTCTTTGGGCTTAACTTCTTTACTTATCCATTCCACTTTTTCTTTTAGTTTTGCTTCAAAACCGATAAATTGTCCACGATCATATCTGATATTTTTAATTCTGTATTCAGAATCACCAATAAATACAATCGCATCTTTTCTACGTGTAATTCGTAATGGCTGCTTACCTATTCTTTTCCATATCTCTAAAAGTTTCATTAATACCTCTCCTTAGCAATCAATTCTGTATTTTCATAGATATTACCAATAATTCTATGTTGTTCTAAGAACCACCCTCCGCAATTCATATCACTTAACCCTCTAAATTGTGTTGGAGAAACACCATTGGAAGTTGCCCAATTCCATTCCTTTACCAAGCACATACAAAATCCACCTTCCCATAGTAAACAACAAATACTTCTCCTTTTTGATTCTGAGAAATATCACCAGTATATAATTCCTTATCATCAAAATCACACAGATTCACAAATTGCATAACTTCATATCTGTCATTGTCCTCTAGCATATCTTTAAACGAAGGTTCCATAGCACCAGATCCGCTACAAGTAAAATCATATGTGTTTTATACATCATAAATCATTTCTTTTGCTTCTTTATCCCACGCTCTAAATTTAATCATTTCACACCAACACTTTCTCTGTAATCAACAGTGTCTTTTGGAACATATACAAAAACTTTATCATCATTAACAAGATTATTTTGCATGATTACAGCATATGGATTTTCATTTGTATAAGTTATATCTACACTTCCTTTATAAGTACGAACTTTTCCATTTATACAAATTTCAATTATATCGTAGTTATGCGCTGGAATCGTTGATACTGTATGATAAGTTCTAGCATATATACCACTTTCTATTTCTTCTAATTCATATCTGCTTTCATGATATTCTGATTGTTTTCCAAGATAATCAACAACAGAATAAATCACGATAAAAGCAATACATATTAATAATGTATACATCATAATTTTTCTTGCTAATTTCATTCGGAACCTCCAATTTTATGTATAATACAACAAATGAAACCTATCTTTCATCCACCAAAATACAAAAGCCATTTATAGTTTCTTATGTTTATCATTTTCTCTTTAAGTTCTCTAATCCTTTTGTTATTTTCTATGTATACTTCAATTTGTTTTTCTACTAATGTATCTGCTTTTAATTCTGGATACAACGATACAAGAGTAATACTATTTTCTTCTTTTAAATCGCCATATGTATTAGATTCATAATTCATATATTGTTCTACAAGAACATTCATATCTTCTTCAATATCCTTATTTTCTTCTGTATACATATCTATTTTAGATTCCAAAGTACGGCTACTGATAATATTCCAACTTAATACAACAATAGATACTAAACATATTCCAAATCCAATCGTACAAAAACTTCCTGCGCTATCCCAATCTTTATTTGTAGCAACAATTAATAAAACCAAAAACACAATAGTTAATAAAATCGACATATTTTTATTCTCCTTTACACTCACACATTTGAAATTAAAATAACTTTCTCTTTATCTGCTTTTACCTCAGTAACCAATACTTCTCCTTTTGCGAAGTAAGAAGAATTACACCTTGCATCGTTCCGCATGTAACTTATCTATTGCTAAAACTGCAATAGCATCATCTTCACACCAATCTGCTTTTCTTGTTACTAAGAATACTTTTAAATTCTGTTTTGGTTGCATTGCCTTTGATAATTTATCTATATCAACTTTCGTTGTTGCAGGATCACCTATCATACATTCACCTCACATTTTCTCAATTTTCTCAATCATCTTATTCTCACCATTAAACAATCCAATTAAATAACATGGAGTTTTCCCACCTCTTACATCCTCATATGTTTCTTCTACTTCCCAATGGTAAGGCGATAATCCTCTGTTAATAGAATCCATAATCTTATAGCATTTTTCTTTATATACTTGTTTTCTCTTTTCAATGGACTGTTTTTCGATATCAAGATACAGGTTAGCAAGTTGAACGTTATAAACTCTTATTGAATTGACATGCATAAATAAATCATCAAACAATTTCATGCTCATTTGAGATTTAACTATTTCATTATTATGTAATTCTTTTGGTATAAACCATTTTACAATTCTACATGAATAAAAATCATTTTCGGTATAAACGTAATAATTATCGTTACACTCTAAATCATAAACTATTTTCATCACTCCAATCTATTTCATATTCAGTGCGTGAATATATTGCCTCTGGAAATTCATTACATCCAAGGCTTCTTTCTGTTCCATATCTATCTGTTCCATGATAATAAACATGGTTTATATAATCATTTTTCATGCCGAGAAATTTTTCAACTTCTTCTATAGATAAAAATTCATATGTGTCATTACTCTTATATCCAAAATCATTTGTGGAACACGACACATAAAACACTTCTTCTCTAATTAACTTCATACACAACCTCTCATTCCAAAAGCAATAAATGTCCTATTTCATCGGAATATTTGGTCTATATATAGTGGTTATATTGTGTATTTACCACTATATATAGTTTGCAATTTTACATCTCCTTTAACCAGGTCTGTCTACTCTTACTCTTGTTATTATCCATACACATCTTAAATGCTTGTGGTTCTGCTAAAAGCAAGCATCTCTTCTTTGCTCTTGTAATTGCCGTGTACAATAAACAAGTGTCTAATAATGTGTAATGTGTCATATCAATGATGATTATTACCGTTTTATATCCTGAACCTTGACTCTTATGAATTGTCATTGCATATGCTAAATCCAACTGATCTAATTCATTTCTTGTATAAGTAATAACCTTTGTTTGGTCGTTCATTTTAAATTCAACAGTAAACTCCAAGGTCTTTTCTTTACCGTTTTGAACTTCTTCAATTTTGGTTATATATCCTACTTCTCCATTAAAAACATTTTTCTCATAGTTATTATCAACTTGCATTACTTTTGAACCAATAAGATATTCCTTTTTTCCTATCTTCATTGTTCTTCCATTTTTATCAAGAAGGATATCGCTTAGTCTGATATTGATTTCTAATGTACTATTATCTCAATTCTCTTTCCTTGGAACTATAATAGCTACTTCATCCATTCCATCCTGTTCAATCGCTTTTAAATATGACTTAATCGCAATATTTCTAAGTCCTTCTCTTGTGTCCCTAAACATATAAGTCATATCTTGTAATTCGCCATTAACAATTCTTAATTCTGGCTGTTCAATCGGCATAATTCCTTCACGAATCTTATTTGCATCGGATAAAATACCTGACTTTTCAGCTTGCCTTAATACTTTTGTTAAATGAGAAATGTGTAAACTATCTGTTTTAAGAAGTAAATCTCCAAAAATATTTCCATATCCGATAGGTGGTAACTGTCTGTTATCACCACACATAATAACTTTTGCTCCCTCTTTGATGGCACTAACTATTGCATGATATACATAAGAATTAATCATAGAACACTCATCAATCAAAATTACATCTGAAGTCAATGGGTTTTCGTGGCCATACTCAAATCCTTTCTGTGGATTAACGCTTAATAATCTATGTATTGTCGAAGCTGGAAAACCAGTTGTCTCTGTAATTCTTTGTGCAGCTTTAGCAGATAAAGCACAACAAGATATTGAATAGTTTGCATGTTTATAAATATTTACACGACTTTACAACTTTTATAAATGATACCCTTGTTTTTGGATCAACTGTTTTAAGGCATTTATCAAGGTATTTGATTTTATGCCAGTTTCGACTTT
>NZ_JBQIOP010000032.1:0-45558 GCF_056822245.1 Petralouisia sp.
GGGAAAGCAGTTATTTATTGCATTTCCCAGTCTGCCTGTGTTAAAATCGGGATAAACCAAGAATCGGAATAATCATTATTATCCCGATTTCAGAATAATAACGATTTGGGTTTTTCTGTTGGAAACCGGTTAATGATACTGATAGAGAGCCAGTCGACATGGACATTGAATATCATCATTCGTGCACTGATGTATTTAATACAGACTTATCACGATTATTTTAAACGCACAAACCAAAATCTGTATGGGAGCAAAAAGGTGAATATGCCAATTCCCGAGCTGTATGTGATATTTACAGGAGAAAGAAAAAATATTCCCGATACAATTTCGCTTTCTAAAGAATTTTTTGGTGGAGCAGAGATTGCTATTGATGTGGAAGTGAAAGTTTTATATCAGGAAAATGAGAAAGATATTATCGGACAGTATATTATCTTCTCTAAAGTATATAACGAACAGAGAAAATTATATGGAAATACAAAACAGGCAGTAACAGAAACAATCCGTATTTGCAAGGATAGGAACGTACTGAAAGAGTATCTTGAAAGCAGGGAACAGGAGGTTGTGGATATTATGATGACATTGTTTGATGACGAGCAGATTTTGAAGGCTTATGCAAAGGATATTGAGGATAATAAGGAAAGAGAAACAGAAAGAAAAACGGCAGAAAGAATGATTAAAAAAGGGAAAATGACACTTGAAGAAATTGCGGATTGTGTTCCTGCGTTAACACTTGACGAATTAAAGCAAATAGAAGCCAGGATTATATAAATGACGTAGATAATAATATACTTGGCGGTGTCGATCTGATCAGGAACTGATTCGACAGCAATCTAAATTACGGCAGAACAGGAGTGTACAGAAGTTATGGCAGAACAAATCAAAGGAAATATGGTAACAGGGAATCCCACCAAGGCGTTAATCAGCTTTACCCTTCCCATGGTGGCAGGAAATCTGTTTCAGCAGTTTTACAATATTATGGATTCTGTGATTGTGGGAAATGTGGTAGGGGAAGAAGCGTTGGCGGCAGTGGGGGCTTCTACAGCCATTACCATGATGTTTGTAATGGTGGCCCTGGGGACGGGCATCGGCTGTTCAGTGGTGATTTCTCAGTTGTTCGGGGCGGGAAAGTTAAAAGAAATGAAAACTGCCATTTCCACAGCGCTTTTGTCTGTTCTGGCATTCAGCATTTTTTTAAGCGCCCTGGGCCTTTTCATTAACCGGGGCCTGATGCGTCTGATGGGAACGCCGGATAATATTTTTGAGGATGCGGCAAAGTATATGCAGATTTATTTTCTGGGGTTTGCATTTTTATTTCTGTATAATGCTTTTTCTGCTATTTTCAATGCATTGGGGGATTCCAGGAAACCGCTGATGTTTTTGATTTTTTCTTCCCTGCTGAACATTGGGCTGGACTTGTATTTTGTGGCAGAGCTTCATATGGGCGTGGCCGGTGTGGCCTGGGCCACATTGATTGCCCAGGGGATTTCTGCAGTATTGTCCTTTGGTTTTCTGTTAAAGAAATTAAAGGGGATTGAAACGGATACGTACAGCAGGTTTGACGGAGCATTGCTGAAAAATATGGTAAAAGTGGCAATTCCCACCATTGTGCAGCAGTCTATTGTTTCAGTGGGCATGGTGTTGGTACAGTCAGCAGTCAACCGGTTCGGCTCCACATTTCTGGCCGGGTATACTGCTGCGACGAAAATTGACGGAATCGCCATTATCCCCATGGTGGCCGTTGGAAATGCCGTTTCCACTTATGTGGCCCAGAATATGGGAGCCAGAAAGCCGGAACGCATTGGAAAAGGTTACCGGATCTGCCTGGTGATGGCGGCAGGCATCGGTCTTATTATCGCAGTGATTCTGCATTTTGCCGGCAATGATTTTGTGGGGCTGTTTCTGGATTCAGAATCCAGCAGGGAGGCCATTGAGATCGGCGCCCGGTATCTGAGCATTGTTTCGCTGTTTTATTTTATGATGGGAATTTTAAATGTCAGCAACGGCGTCTTAAGGGGAGCCGCGGATATGGGCTGGTTTTTGACCTGCAGCCTGTGCAATCTGGGCGTCCGGGTAGCTCTTACGTATCTGTTGGCGGACGCCACCCACGGGATGATTATTATGTGGGCCAATCCGGCAGGATGGGCAGTGGGGCTTGTGATAGCGCTGGCGCGGTATTTCCAGGGAGGATGGAAAACGAAGGAGATTATTTGACGCAGAATATTACGTTTGCAGCTATGGAAAAGGGACTGGGAACCTGTGTAGAGGATCAGGCTGTTGCATATCGGAAGGGCGCAAGGGAAATTAAAAATTCATTCCCGCCATCTGTATCCCCTACTTAGAGCAATATTTGCGCCAAATTCAGGTTATTTATTGCATTCCAGCATTTCAGTAAAGGAAATTCTCCGGATTCCAAATTCTTCTGCCAATGCTGTGGTATTCTTTTCAAATCCCGATTTGGAGAATACAAAATAGTACTTTTCCGGATAAGAAAACAATGTTCCCCGTTCCACTAAGGTTTTTAAAACATCTGTACCGACTTTTTCATTTTTCCATTTGCATTCTCCCAGAAGTAGCTGTTTGTCTGAAAGGGCCGCAATATCGATTTCCTCCTGGCGTTTTTTTGCCGGATTAGAACCCCACCACCGGCCCAGTGTTCCGAAAGGAAAGGGAAGGGTGGGATAGATATCCGGGCGGTAGAGATATTGCCGGCAGATATCTTCAAAAATGCTGCCCATAAAATCATTAAACTGAGGTTTTAATGGCTGCTCTGAGCAGAATCAGAGTGCCTTATGGATTTACACAGTATTATTCTGCAAAAAAATGTACAATCGGTAAAATTTGTACAAAAATTACCAGAACAAATCGCAAAGATTATACAAAATGATTGAGTTAATTATTTAACAATGTTATACTGTGGGGGTAAGCGACAAGTAAGCGTTCGGAATATGCGAAACAAGGAGGAGAAGGATTGGAAACAAAGGATCAAAAGATACTGGATGAGATTTTAAAATCTCACAGTTATGACCAGACGGCAGTCATCGGAATTATGCAGGAGATCCAGAAGGTATACCGTTATCTGCCGGAGGAAATGCTTTGCTATATTGCAAAAAAGCTGCATTTAAGCGAAGCGAAAGTATATGGGGTAGCCACATTCTATGAGAATTTTTCTTTGGAGCCTAAGGGAAAATACGTTATCAAAATCTGTGACGGCACAGCCTGTCATGTGCGTCAGTCCACAGCGATTCTGAATGAAATCCGCGGAATTTTGGGAGTGACGGAGGCAAAGCCCACTACAGAGGATATGATGTTCACCGTTGAGACAGTGTCCTGCCTGGGCGCCTGCGGGCTTGCTCCGGTCTGCACCGTCAATGACGTGGTGCATCCTGCCATGACGCCGGAAAAGGCCAGGGAATTGATCAGGGAATTGCAGGAAAACGCAGACAAAGACGCAGGAGAGGAGGCCGCAGATGAGAATTAACAGAAAGAATGGAACGGGCCCCAAAGGAGGTTGCAGATGAGAATTAATACAAGAGAAGAATTAGAAGCCAGAAGAAAAGAATATGCAGCGTCCTTAAAGACCCAGAAAAAACAGATTTTAATCTGTGCCGGCACAGGCTGCGTGGCGGGAGGTTCTTTGAATATCTATGCAAAAATGCAGGAGATTCTCATAAAACGGGGCATTAAATGCGCTCTGGTACTGGAAAAGGAGCCTCACGGCGACAGCGTAGGCTTAAAAAAGTCCGGCTGCCATGGGTTCTGTGAAATGGGCCCTCTGCTTCGGATTGAACCGTCAGGTCTTTTGTATATTAAGGTAAAGACGGAGGACTGTGAGGAAATTATAGAAGAAAGTATTGTAAATGATCGGGTGATTGACCGTCTGGTTTACCATGACCCTCAGGGAAAACCTTATGAGAAACAGGAAGAGATTCCCTTTTACAAGCAGCAGACCCGTGTGGCATTGGAGGACTGCGGACGGATCAATGCAGAGTCCATTAAGGAATACATAGCGGTAGGCGGCTATCAGGCAGTGGCAAAGGCATTGTTTGACATGACGCCTCAGCAGCTTGTGGATGAAGTGTCCAAAGCATCTTTAAGGGGCCGGGGCGGCGGTGGATTCCCCACCGGCCGGAAGTGGTCTCAGGTGCTTGCCCAGCAGGAAGAAGTAAAATATGTGGTCTGCAACGGCGACGAAGGCGACCCGGGGGCATTTATGGACCGGAGCATGATGGAAGGCGATCCTCACCGGGTCATTGAAGGCATGCTGATTGCCGGAATTGCAACCGGAGCCCATTATGGTTATATTTACGTGCGGGCCGAGTATCCCCTGGCAGTGGAACGGCTGCAGACAGCCATCAGCAAAGCGGAAGAGAAGGGGCTTTTGGGCAAAAATATCCTGAATTCGGGCTTTGACTTCGAATTAAAAATCAGCCAGGGAGCCGGCGCATTTGTCTGCGGAGAAGGCTCTGCCCTGACGGCATCTATTGAAGGAAACCGGGGCATGCCCAGGGTGAAGCCGCCCCGTACGGTGGAAAAAGGACTGTTTGAGAAGCCCACTGTTTTGAATAATGTGGAAACCTACTGCAATGTTCCGCCCATTATCAGCAAAGGGGCGGAGTGGTATCAGACCATCGGCCCCAAAAACAATCACGGCACCAAGGCATTTGCCTTAACGGGAAATGTGATGAATACCGGATTGATTGAAGTGCCGATGGGGACTACTCTTCGGGAAGTTATTTTTGATATCGGCGGCGGCGTCAAGGGCGGCGCATTCAAAGCGGTGCAAATCGGCGGGCCTTCCGGCGGGTGCCTCTGCATCAACCCCACGGAAGACCATCTGGATCTGCATCTGGATTTTGATTCCCTGAAAAAAGTGGGGGCCATGATTGGAAGCGGCGGCCTGGTGGTGATGAACGACAAGAGCTGTATGGTGGAAGTGGCCAGGTTTTTCATGAATTTTACTCAGAATGAGTCCTGCGGCAAATGTATTCCCTGCAGAGAGGGCACCAAACGGATGTTGGAGCTGTTAAATGATATCTGCGAGGGCAGAGGGACCATGAACCACATCACGCTGTTGGAGGAACTGGCAGAAACCATTTCCGCTACGGCTCTCTGCGGTCTGGGCAAAACGGCGGCTTCTCCGGTGGTGAGCACCATGAAATATTTCCGGGAAGAATATCTGGCCCATGTGGTGGATAAAAAATGTCCTGCCGGGCAGTGCAAAGCGCTGGTATCCCTTCAAATCGATCCGAAATTGTGCAAAGGCTGCAGCAAATGCGCCAGGCTTTGTCCGGTGGGAGCCATTTCCGGTGAAGTCAAGAAGCCCTTTACCATTGATACGTCGAAGTGCATAAAGTGCGGAGCCTGCAAAGAAGGCTGCAGTTTCCACGCAGTAAAAGAAGTGTAGGAGGTCTGGACATGGAAAAATATATGATCATTGACGGCGAACGGGTATCCTTTGCCGATGAAAAAAATATTCTTGCCGTTATTCGGAAAGCAGGAATTATTTTGCCGACTTTTTGTTATTATTCAGATCTCTCTATTTACGGCGCATGCCGGATGTGCGTGGTGGAGGATCAATGGGGCGGCATTATCGCTTCCTGCTCCACGCCCCCCAAACACCAGATGGAAATCCGTACCAATACGCCTCAGCTTTATTATCACAGAAAGCGGATTTTGGAGCTGCTGCTGGCGGCTCACTGCAGGGACTGCACCACCTGCGAGAAAAACGGCAAGTGCAAGCTGCAGGAACTGGCAACCAGGTTCGGGATTCCTGGGGTAAGATTTGAAAATACCAATCCCATCCGGCCCATTGACACATCCTCCAAAGCCATAGTCCGCAATCCCAACAAATGCATTCTCTGCGGCGACTGTGTGCGGGTATGCAGCGAAATTCAGCATGTGGGAGCCATTGATTTTGCCCACCGGGGTTCCAAAATGGAGATTTCCACTGCATTCGGCAGGGATATTGCGGATACCAACTGCGTAAGCTGCGGCCAGTGTGCGGCAGTCTGCCCCACAGGAGCCATTACCATTAAGCGTGACAGCCATGATGTGTGGGAGGCAATTCACAATCCAAAGAAGCGGGTGGTTGTGCAGATTGCACCGGCAGTCCGTGTGGCAATCGGTGAGGCTTACGGCTATGAGCCGGGGGAAAATACCATAGGAAAACTGGTGGCCTCCCTGCGGAAACTGGGCATAGACGCTATTTTTGACACCTCCGTGGGCGCAGACCTTACCATTATGGAAGAATCGGAGGAGTTACTGGAGGCCCTGGAGGAGAAAGACCGGAAATATCCGCTGTTTACCTCCTGCTGCCCCGGATGGATTCGCTTTGTGGAAACTCAGTATCCCCATCTGATGCAGTATGTGTCCACCTCCAAATCTCCCATGGAGATGTTCGGCGCAGTTATTAAGGAATACTACCGGAAACAGGACAAAAAAGAAGGAAAAGAGACGGTATCTGTGGCAATTATGCCCTGTACGGCCAAAAAATTCGAAGCTTCCAGAGAAGAATTTAAGCGGAAAGGCATACCAGATGTGGATTATGTGCTGACCTCTGAAGAGGTGATTACCATGCTGCAGGAAATCGGTATCCGTTTTGACCGTTTAGAGCCGGAAGCATATGATATGCCGTTTTCTATTTTTTCTGGCGCAGGAGTGATTTTCGGTGCAACCGGCGGAGTGACAGAAGCAGCAGTGCGGCGGGTGGTGGAAGATAAGAGCCCTAAAGCGTTGAAGGAGATTGAATTTATCGGCGCCCGCGGCATGGAAGGAGTCAAAATCTGTGAGCTTCCCTTTGGAGAACGGCAGATAAGGATTGCCGTAGTCAGCGGCCTTGGCAATGCGGATCACCTGCTGCAGAAAATAGAAAGCGGTGAGGAGCATTTTGATTTTGTGGAAGTGATGGCCTGTCCGGGAGGATGTGTGGCCGGAGCAGGTCAGCCCTTTGCCCGTTCCACTGAGAAACGGATGCGCGCGGAAGGCCTTTATAAGAATGACAAGGCTATGCAGATTAAACGCAGCGAAGAAAATCCGTTGGTGGAAAGCCTTTACAAAGATTTGCTGAAAAACCGGGAGCATGATCTTCTGCATGTGGATTACCTGCATAAATAGGGACAGAGCGGTCAGGGTTTTATAAATTTTATACCGAAGTAAAACAGGGGCTGTCGGAAAACAGGATTTATACACAATATATAGCTGCAAGTTTTTAGAAGCCGCAGCTATATATTGTGAAAAATTGCTGTTTCCCGACATTCCCTTGTTTTATTACGCCGGCAGTTATTTTATGGTAATATTTCCGCTTTCACATTGAACAGAAATACTGCGGGCGTTCTGACTGTCCTGCTTTTGATAATGAGTTGCGCCGTCTTCGTTTTCTTCTATCTTTTTCCCATTCACTTGAATGGTTCCGTATTCTGCATCCAGATCATAATTGAAATCCGCTGCTTGTTCAGCCAGCTTCAGGGTTACGTTTCCGTATTCGGAGCAGGCGTTTATCTGTTCCGGAACTGCCTGCTTCAGAGTCAGATTGCCGGATTCCATAGAAAAATCGCTGTTTTTTGCTTGGAAGCTGTCAATGGTACAATTTCCATAACTGGCATTTGCAAAGAACGCATCCGCCGTCAGAGAAGAAATTTCCAGATCGCCGGATTCCAGAGAAAATGTGCCTTTTTCTGCCTGGAAACTTTCAACGGTACAAGTTCCGTACATGGAATTTACAGAATAATTCCCTCCGGTCAGGGAAGAAATTTTCAGATTGCCGGATTCCAGGTTAAAATTTCCTATTTCAGAAACGGAAACGGTATCGCCGGTATAATCTCCATAAGAAGCGGAGAGGGTCAAACGGCCGCAGGTGACGGTTTCTGCATTAATATTGCCGGATTCGGAAGCAATTTCCAGAGTATCTCCGGTAAATGCTCCAAGGGTCAGATTTCCGTATGTCAGGAATAAATCGGCTTTTTTAGCATTGAGTTGATCAATTTCCAGGTTTCCGCTTTCTATGGACATGTGTATTAGATCGAAATACTGTTCTTTGGGGACGTAGAGATTCATGTAAAAGGGCTCCTGGTATACCGGCTTATGAAACAAATCCAGGGAAATACGATAGGGGTTTTGCATCTTGCCTTCCTGGAAATGAAATTTCCCCTCGGATACGCCGTAATCCGGTTTGCTGCATTTGCCGTCCAGGCTGTACTCCAGATAAAAGCCGTCAGAGGGCAGAATGGATACATCAGCATAATTTAAGCAGATGGAAATTTCCGAGAAATCTTCCAGTTTTGTTTTTTCCAGAATGTGAGGCTCCGGGTATTTTTCTCTGCGGGGGGAATCCCTGCGGGCAGAAGCCGGGGAATCATTTTGGATTCCGGACGCGATGATGATGCCGGAGCACAGAATGCCGGAAAAAATGGCAATGCCAATTAGAATGAACAGAAATTTGTTGTGGTTTTTCATAACATATCCTCCTTTGCGAATGGTTTTACTCTGTCTGATCATTAAAACGATTGGCAGGGGAGAATGACTTCAGGATGGGGAAGAAGTTTTGCTGCGGCATGAGAAAAGCAAAAATACGTTTTATGCATATAATTTATTATACCCTCAGGATAATATAGAACCATTTTTTTCAGAGGGATAGTAAAAGGTTTGGCAAGTGTTGCTGTTCGCGCAGAATTGGTAAACAGTAACCGAAGCGTATTATGGCTGGAAACCGAGTATGAATGGGGTGATTATCATTGAATAATTTTAATTATAACTGGATGTTCAATCCGCCGAATTTGTTTTGCAGAGGAAGGAATTGTCAGAGGAATTGTTGTCAAGAACATGTAGAAGCCGACGTCCCGTGCTGTAGAGAAATGCGGGAAGAAGCCGGCGCTCCGTGCTGTGGGGAAATACATGTAGAAGCCGACGTTCCGTGCTGTGGGAAAATATGCGGAGAGCCTGGCCCCCAGGGCCCGAGGGGAAAACCCGGGCCGCCGGGCTGTGCAGGAGAACGGGGAGAAACTGGCCCGCAGGGAGTTACAGGCCCGCAGGGCCCACAAGGGGCAACAGGGCCCCAGGGACCCAGAGGAGAACCCGGGGCGCGCGGCCCGCAAGGGCCGCCTGGATATCCGCAGAACAGTATATTTGCATCATTTTTAGGACAGGAGCTGATATTGCCGGAAAACGGAAATCTTCCCCTTAAAACGGACATATCAGATATTACTCAAAATATATCTCTGTGCAACGGTTATTCCGTATCGCTGACGCCTGGATGTTATACAATCTGGTATTATATCTCTGCGGCAGTTAAAAAGCACGGGATGATTCAGCTGACGCCAGTATTAAATGACTGTGCTCAGACGGTATTTCGCACATATGCAGAGACTGCAAAACGGAAGGAAACACTAGTGGTATCAAGATGTTTTATTATTGAAATACCTTGTGCATCTACCCTGTGCTTTGCATGGAATTCTTCGGCAGGCGCGGCCAGAATTAATATGAATTTATGTATAGAAAAGCTTGGCAGGCAATCATTTGATTAGGAGGGAGGTTTCAATATGCCGACAATAAGTCTTTGTATGATTGTTAAAGATGAGGAGATGCATATTGCCCGGTGTCTTGAAAGTGTGGCGGATCTGGTAGATGAAATTATTGTTGTAGACACTGGCTCTTCGGATAGGACCGTAGAAATCGCGTCTCAATATACAACAAACATATATTTTTATCCTTGGCGGGAGGATTTTTCTGAAGCCAGGAACTATTCTTTTTCAAAGGCGTCGATGGAGTTCTGTATGTGGATGGACGCCGACGATATACTGGAGGAAACGGAAAAGGATAAATTTCTGCAGTTAAAGCAGACGCTGTCATCGGATGTTGATATGGTCATGATGAAATATAATACTGCTTTTGATGAGGACGGGAAGCCTTCTTTTTCATATTTTAGGGAAAGATGGATTAGAAATTGTTCCGAGTACCGTTGGGTTGGCGCAGTTCATGAAGTAATATCTCCAAGCGGAAACATTGTGTATTCTGATATTGCAGTTTCCCACAAAAAAATAAACGCAGGCGATCCGGATCGGAATCTTAAGATATACCAAAAGGCGTTGGCAGAAGGAAAAACGTTAGAGCCGCGGCAGCAATATTATTATGGACGCGAATTATATTATCACAAACAATATGAAGAAGCTGTTTCTGTGCTGGAACAATTCCTGCTTTCGGAAGAAGGATGGATTGAAAATAAAATAGAGGCGTGCGCCGTCTGCGCAAACTGTTATTATGGCTTGGGACAGGAAAAATCTGCATTAAATTCTCTTCTGCGCAGTATGAGCTTTGACTTGCCGAGAGCGGAATTGTGCTGTGAAATCGGAAAATACTTCTTGGAGCATGGTAATTACCATACTGCGGTTTATTGGTATGAAACTGCTTTAAGCAGGCCAGGAAATGAATGTTCAGGCGGGTTTATCCTTTTAGACTGTTATGATTATATTCCTTATATGCAGTTATGCGTATGCTATGATAAAATGGGAGACCGGAAGAAGGCAAAAGAATACAATGAAAAAGCAGGAGCTTGTAAACCATATGCTAAAGCGTATTTGTATAACAAACAGTATTTTGACAGTTTGGGGGTATGTTAGTACAGCGAACAATCTATATTTCGATGCACAGGAACTGCCGGATTGCCCTTTATGTTTGAGTTTGAAGTATATTTCTAATATATTCTGAATCCTTCTAAAATATGTAACCTTTTTGTGGAGTGAACATAAAATATTTGTAGAAAAAAACATTTTTATGTATTTTTTTCAAATAATTTGGAAAGGAATTAGATGATATGGATAATAAAAATTTGTGTAATAGCTGTCAGAATCAATGTCATTATTCCTGTTGTGAACGCGGGCCGGCAGGTCCTAAGGGAGATCAGGGCCCCATGGGCCCCCAGGGAATCAAAGGCGATATGGGATGTCCCGGACCAAAAGGCGACAGGGGAGATCAGGGCCCTATGGGCCCCCAGGGAATTCCCGGCGCTCCCGGAGCAAGAGGGCCCAGGGGAAACACAGGGCCTGTAGGGCCTACTGGAAATACGGGTCCGAGAGGTTGTGCAGGTCCGAGAGGTTACGCAGGTCCGCAAGGGCTTCAGGGAATTCAGGGAGTCCGCGGTGATATCGGGCCGAAAGGCGATCCAGGCTGCGAAGGTCCCCAGGGAGATATCGGTCCGGTAGGACCTGCAGGCCCCACAGGCCCGGCAGGACCTGCAGGTCCGCAAGGAGATGTGGGGCTCCAGGGCCCCAGAGGTATTCCAGGTCCGACAGGAGCCACCGGGGCAACCGGCCCGATGGGTCCGCAAGGCGTAACTGGTCCGCAAGGGATTCAGGGCGCCACAGGTCCGGATGGTGTTCAGGGTCCGAAAGGCTGTCCGGGAGATGATGGTCCAACCGGTCCGACAGGCCCAACGGGAGCCACGGGAGCAGACGGAGCGCCGGGAGCCACGGGAGCCACAGGAGCAACGGGAGCAGATGGAGCGCCGGGAGCCACAGGAGCCACGGGAGCAGATGGAGCGCCAGGAGCCACGGGAGCAACGGGAGCAGACGGAGCAACGGGAGCCACAGGAGCAACGGGAGCCACAGGAGTTGCAGGCACAGGAGCTGTTATTCCCTTTGCATCGGGGCTTCCGGTTTCTTTGACGACAATTGCCGGAGGGCTTGCAGGAATTCCTGCTTTTGTTGGTTTTGGAAGCAGTGCGCAGGGGCTTACGCTTTTGGGCTCAACCATTGATATTACAAATGCCGGCGGAACACTTTCTAACTTTGCATTTCAGGTTCCCCGCGACGGTATTATCACTTCGTTCAGCGCATTTTTCAGCACTACGGTAGGTTTGTCCTTAATAGGTTCTACTGTTACAATAAGAGCGCAGATTTATCAGTCTGCAACGCCGAATAATGTTTTTTCTCCGATTGCAGGAACACAGATCAATCTGACGCCGTCGCTTTCCGGAATTATATCCATTGGCACGCTGCTGAATGGCGCGCTTACAGGACTTAATATTCCTGTAACGGCTCAAACTCGGCTGATGCTGGTATTTTCAGCGACGGCCAGCGGAGTGACTTTGCTCAATACAGTTGCAGGATATGCAAGCGCCGGTTTAAGTATCAATTAAGCCGCATGAAAGGCATCTTGAATTGATAAGAGAGCTTCGTAAGGAGTTTTAGAGTAGAGCATATAAAAGATACCAGATGTCCTGGTACCCATCATTTCCTGGATGAAGGGTACCAGGTTTAATTTTGCTGAATCAGACGCTGAAAAGCAATGCGCGGACTTCCATCCTCCACATGGATGATCCCGCATTCCAGAAACCCGTTTTTTTCTAACAGATGCCGCATGACAAAGTTGTTTTCATGGGTGTCAATTCTGAGATTTCCAATGAGAGTATTGCAGAAATTCAGGCATTCTGTCAGAATGCCTTTCTGACCGCCGGCGCTTGCGATGCGGTGAATGACGCCGTAGGGAAGATCGTTGATCCATCTGCCCTGTATGTTCCGGTAAGTGGGATCTTCTCCTATCTGGAACGCAAATACCCCGGCAATCTGCCGGGCGGAAGCTGTCAATCCTTCGGTATTTGCCTGCGGTTCGGTTTCTATCAGAAACAATCTGCCCAGTTCAATATCCTGCCGGATGGTTTCAGGCTCCGGTTTGTCCATTCCCCACTGCCCGGGATTGCCGTTTAATGCCATCTGCTTTCTTGCATAAGCATAGATGGGCAGGATATTTTCTAAATCATGATACGATGCTTTTCTGATATACATTGCAATATTCCGCCTTTCATTCGTTATTACAGAAAGAAATTCCCCTACGCCCTGCCAGGATGTTCCTTCGCCAGATTTTTCTGCGCCGTAGACAGCATCAGTTTAATCCGGTTTAACTGGTTTACTTCAGAAGCTCCCGGATCGTAGTCGATGGCTACAATATTGGCGTCGGGATACTGGTGCCGTATTTTCTTAATGACGCCTTTGCCCACTACATGGTTGGGCAGACAGCCGAAGGGCTGGGCGCATACAATGTTATTCGTGCCGGAGTGAATCAGTTCTAACATTTCTCCGGTCAGAAACCAGCCTTCCCCGGTCTGGTTTCCCTGGGATACGATGGGAGAAGCATAGTCTGCCAGTGCATCAATCCGCGCAGGGGGGTCGAAGCGGCGGCTTCTTTCAAATTCTTTTCTTGCGGCGCTGCGCAGCTGCTCCAGAATCCGAATGCCCAGATTGGCAATTCTGGCGGCGGATTTTTTCTGTCCCAGTTTTTCCACACGGAAATTCTGATTATAGAAGCAGTAGAGCAGGAAGTCTGTCAAATCGGGGACTACCGCTTCTGCGCCCTCCGCTTCTAAAAGCTCCACCAGATAATTGTTGGCCGCAGGCAGGAATTTTACCAGAATTTCTCCCACAATGCCCACCCGGGGCTTTCGTTCTCCGGTGACTGGCAGCTGGTCAAAATCCCGGATGATTTCCCGGCAGTAGCGTTTGAAGGTTCTGTGGGAAAGAATTCTGGGGTGAGAGACAAATTCCATGCATTTCTGCTTCCATTTCTCATGAAGGGCATTAGCTGCGCCCGGAACGGCCTCATAAGGTCTGGTACGGTACAGGCAGCGCATGAAAATATCTCCGAAAATCAAAGCATACAGCCCTTTTTGCAGCAGTGGCAGAGTAAGCTTGAAGCCCGGGTTGGCCTCTAATCCACTTAAGTTTAAGGAAATCACCGGAATATCCGGGCAGCCGGCTTTTTCCAGGGCCCGGCGGATAAAGCCGATATAGTTGGAAGCCCGGCATCCGCCGCCGGTCTGGGTGATGACCACAGCGGTTTTTGTTAAATCGTACGTTCCAGACAAGAGGGCGTCCATAATCTGCCCTACCACAATCAGGGAAGGGTAGCAGGCGTCATTGTTCACATATTTCAGCCCCATGTCCACAGCGCTTTTGCCCTGATTGCCCAGAACCACCATATTGTATCCGGCGGACTGGAAGGCGGGCTGCAGCAGTTCAAAGTGGATGGGAGACATCTGGGGGCAGAGGATGGTGTAGTGTCTGCGCATTTCCTCTGTAAATACCACACGGTCAAAGGCGGAGGGCAGGATGGTACGGCAGTTTTTCTGCTTCTCCTTCACCCGGAGAGCGGACAAAAGAGAGCGGATACGGATTCTTGCGGCGCCCAGGTTATTTACTTCATCGATCTTCAGGCAGGTGTAAATTTTGCCGGATTTAGTCAGAATATCATTGACCTGGTCGGTGGTGACGGCGTCCAGGCCGCAGCCGAAGGAATTTAACTGGATCAAATCCAGATCTTCCCTGGTCTTGACAAAGTTTGCGGCGGCATAGAGCCTGGAATGGTACATCCACTGATCCATCACAAGCAGGGGCCGCTCCACCTCCTTCAGATGGGAAACGGAATCCTCTGTCAGTACCGCAATGCCGTAGGAATTAATCAGCTCCGGAATGCCGTGGTTGATTTCCGGGTCAATATGGTAGGGCCGTCCGGCCAGGACAATTCCCCGGCGGCCGGTTTCTTCCATGTATTTCAGAGTCTCCTCCCCTTTGCGGCGGATGTCCTCCCGCATACGGGCCAGTTCCTGCCACCCGGCGTCTACCGCGGCCTGCGTCTCCTCCGGCGGAATGGAAAATTCCTGCAAAAACAGAGGCAGCAATTGTTCTGCCAGTGTTTCTTTGGAAGCAAAGGACAGAAAAGGATTGAGAAAACGCACCTTGCCGGAGGTGATTTCATCCACATTGTTCTTGATATTTTCCGCATAGGAGGTGACAATGGGGCAGTTAAAATGGTTGTTGGAATCCGGAAATTCATCCCGCTCGTAGGGAATGCAGGGGTAGAAAATAAAGTCTGCCTGATGCTGAATCAGCCAGGATACATGTCCATGGGCCAGCTTTGCCGGATAACATTCCGATTCACTGGGAATGGATTCAATGCCCAGCTCGTAAATCTTTCTGGTGGACTGGGGAGACAGCATCGTGCGGAATTTTAAAGTCTTAAAAAATACCGCCCAGAAAGGATAATTTTCGTACATGTTCAGCACCCTGGGAATTCCCACGCTTCCCCGAAGGGCTTCTTTTTCAGAAAGAGGTTCGCAGGAAAACATGCATTTGTTTTTATATTCAAAGAGGTTGGGAATCTGCTCTTTATTTTTCTCTTTTCCCAGGCCCTTTTCGCAGCGGTTTCCAGTGATGAACTGACGGTTTCCGGTAAAACGGTTGATGGTCAGCAGGCAGTGGTTGGTGCAGCCCTGGCATCTGGTCAGTTTGGTGTCTGCTTTCAGGCTTTTAATTTCTTCGATGGGCAGCATGGTGGTGCGGGGATTATCCTCATAGCGTTCTTTTGCAATCAGCGCAGCTCCGAAAGCGCCCATAATTCCTGCAATGTCCGGACGGATGGCTTCACAGCCGGATATTTTTTCAAAGCTGCGCAGCACTGCGTCATTATAGAAGGTTCCGCCCTGGACTACAATATGTTTCCCCAGGTCTTTGGCGTCGGACACCTTGATTACCTTAAACAAGGCATTCTTGATGACAGAATAAGCAAGGCCGGCAGAGATATCGGATACTTCGGCGCCTTCTTTCTGGGCCTGCTTTACCTTGGAATTCATAAATACCGTGCAGCGCGTGCCCAGGTCAATGGGATGTCTGGCAAACAGAGCGGCCTGGGCAAAATCCTCCACAGAATAATTCAGGGATTTTGCAAAAGTTTCAATAAAAGAGCCGCAGCCGGAGGAGCAGGCTTCGTTTAACTGTACGCTGTCCACCGTCTGGTTTTTGATTTTAATGCATTTCATATCCTGGCCGCCGATGTCTAAAATACAGTCCACCTCAGGGTTGAAAAATGCCGCCGCATAATAGTGGGCCACAGTTTCCACTTCCCCTTCATCCAGTAAAAAGGCGGACTTTAACAACGCTTCCCCGTATCCGGTGGAGCAGGAATGTACAATATGGGCCTCTTCCGGCAGCAGGGAATAGATTTCCCGAATCGCCAGAGTGGCGGTAGCCAGAGGGTTGCCGTTGTTGCTGCTGTAAAAAGAGTACAAAAGGGCGCCGTCGTCCCCCACAAGAGCTACCTTGGTGGTGGTGGAGCCGGCGTCTATGCCCAGATAGCAGTTTCCCCGGTAGGTGGACAAATCTCCGGCTGTCACCCGATGCCTGCTGTGGCGTCTCTGAAATCTGTCATATTCTTTCTGGGTGGAAAACAAAGGCTCCATCCGTTCCACTTCAAATTCCATTTTAATTTCAGAGGAAAGTTTCTGTAAAATGGTTTTCAGCTCCATGGATATTTCCGGCTTGCAGTTTAAGGCGGAACCCATGGCTGCAAACAGGTGGGAGTGGTCCGGTGCAATAATGTGCGCTTCATCCAGCTTCAAAGTCCGGATAAAAGCCTCCTTCAGTTCTCCCAGAAAATGCAGGGGGCCGCCCAGAAAAGCAACATGCCCCCGGATGGGTTTTCCGCAGGCCAGGCCGGAAATTGTCTGATTGACCACCGCCTGAAAAATGGAAGCGGATAAATCCTCCTTGGAAGCGCCTTCATTGATTAGGGGCTGAATGTCAGATTTGGCGAACACGCCGCAGCGGGCGGCAATGGGATAGATTGCCTTGTAATCCCTGGCGTAAGTATTCAGTCCGGTGGCGTCGGTCTGAAGCAGAGAAGCCATCTGATCAATGAAAGAGCCGGTACCGCCGGCGCAGATTCCATTCATGCGCTGTTCCACATTGCCCCCTTCGAAGTATATGATTTTAGCATCCTCGCCGCCCAGTTCGATGGCAACGTCCGTCTGGGGCGCATAATCCTGCAGGGCAGAAGCCACGGCAATCACTTCCTGTACAAAGGGAATGTCCAGATGTCTGGCCAGGGTCAGTCCGCCGGAACCGGTAATCACAGGAGACAGGAAAAGATTGCCCAGTTCATCCTGCGCTCTTGCCAGAAGGTCGGAGAGAGTTTCCCGGATATTTGCGAAGTGTCTCTGATAATCGGCAAACAAAATCTGATTGTCAGTGTCTAATATTGTAATTTTTACAGTCGTTGAGCCAATGTCAATGCCCAGCTTGTGTAAAGTATGCTGTTCCATATCAGTTCCTCCAGTTTCCTGTAGAATTTAAATGGTAAATTTTGCTGTTTCTTCCTATTTATTATAAGGGTCCAAAAATCAAACACCGCTTATTATACGACAGGAATTAGCAAAAAACAATTATTTTTTTTATTTTTTGTATTTTAGTATATGTCTGAAATAAAAATACAGAACAAAAGAGCAGATTTCCATGGGCCGGAAATTCCCTTTGGCAGAACCCATTTCCATTCCGGGAATATAATAGTAGGGAGGATATCACTCCGGCGGTTAAATATCGCAGTATCTTACTTGCCCAAACCTCCATCTGCTGCGTTGTCATCAATCGCTGTAGCACTCGCTACAGCTCAATCTTCCGCCTTGCATATGAAGATTTGTTCTTCGTAATCTACTACGATATTTAACCGCCGGAGTAATAACAGAAATGATATGGAGGAAGCTTATGGCAAAAATGATTCCGATTCCCATCGGCCCCATTTACAATGAAGGCTCCTGCCGGGGAATGGTGCATGTCATCGAAAAGGGAGACACACTCTACCAGCTGGGAAAACGCTACCATGTCAGCGTGGGGCAGCTGATGTTCGCAAATCCCTTTGTAAATGTTTACAATCTGCAGATTGGAGATGAACTCTGCATCCCAATCAGCATTCAGCCCAGAACCCCGGAGCACGGAATGCAGGGAGAACTGATGCAGGGCAGGGAAACAGCGCCGGATCAGGAATTATAAACTTTTTATGAAACTGTGCGGCTTTCGTTGACAAACCAGAAAGGAAAATCTATAATGGATACTTGAAGAATGCCTGTCTGCATAGGAGGATATTATGAATTTTCTGAACAAAATGGAGCGGAAATTTGGAAAGTACGCCATTCAAAATTTGACTTTCTGGTTAATCGGAGCCTGGATTTTAGGCTTTATCATTCAGTATACAATGCCGGAGGTTCAAAAATTGCTGATTTTGGAACCTGCGCTGATTCTGAGAGGGCAGGTATGGAGAATTGTTTCCTGGCTGCTGGTTCCGCCGCCGGTGAATCTCCTGTTTTTGATTTTCTTTTTATCCTGCTATTATTTTATTGGGAATTCCATTGAACAGGCCATCGGAACTTTCCGCTACAATGTGTATTTAATCGGCGGTTTGCTGTGTTCTGTTCTGGGGGCTTTCCTGCTGTACGGCTTTTATTATGTATTCAGGGGAGTGGCGGTCACCGGAATCGGGTATTATTTCAGTACGGAATATATCACCATGTCATTGTTTATGGCATTTGCAGTGATTTATCCCAATGTGGAATTCAGGCTGTATTTTTTGATTCCCATTAAGGCAAAATGGATGGGAATTATAGATGCGGTCTGGATGGCGTTTATGCTGATTGCAAGCAACGCGGCAGGGCGGACGGCGATTCTTGCGTCTGTGATGAATTTCCTGATTTTCTTTTTCAGCACCAGGGACTACCACCGGGTGTCTCCGAAGGAAATACACATAAAGCAGGTATACCGGCAGCAGATGCGCCAGGCCCAGAATGTTACCAGGCATAAATGCGCGGTCTGCGGCAGGACGGAGCGGGACGGGGCGGAACTGGAGTTTCGGTTCTGTTCAAAATGTGACGGCAATTATGAATACTGTCAGGATCATCTGTTTACCCATCAGCATATAAAACGCAGTTAAGCGGGCGGAATTGGTTGTTTCTGTCCATTGACAAACGTAAGATAAGAACTTATAATATCCATAATGTGGCATATCAGAAGTACTGAAGCTTCCGATATGCTTCATTCTCTTATAGGAAATAAATTTGAAAATACAAAACTCAGGAGGAGCACAGATGGAAAATGAAGTGGTTTCCAGGAACTTTATTGAACAGGAGATTGAAGAGGATTTAAAGGAGGGACATTGCGAAACAATTCGAACACGTTTTCCACCGGAGCCCAATGGTTATCTCCATATAGGACATGCCAAATCCATTCTTTTGAATTATGGTCTGGCAAAAAAATACAACGGAAAGTTTCATATGCGTTTTGACGATACCAATCCCACCAAGGAGAAAACAGAATTCGTAGAATCCATCAAAGAGGACATTCAGTGGCTTGGCGCGGACTGGGAGGATCGTCTCTTTTTTGCTTCGGATTATTTTGAACAGATGTACGAGGCGGCAGTGAAGCTGATTCAGAAAGGCAAAGCCTATGTGTCTGACTTAAATCCGGAGCAGATTCGGGAATATCGGGGCACTTTGACAGAGCCGGGAAAAGAAGATCCCAATACAGGAAGAAGCGTGGAAGAAAATCTTCAGCTGTTTGAAGATATGAGGAACGGAAAATATGAGGACGGCGCGCTGGTGCTTCGGGCGAGGATTGACATGGCTTCCCCCAATATCAATATGCGCGATCCGATTCTTTACCGGGTGGCCCATATGTCCCATCACAATACAGGGGATAAGTGGTGTATCTATCCCATGTATGATTTTGCCCATCCCATTGAGGACGCCATTGAGGGAATCAGCCATTCCATCTGTACGTTGGAATTTGAAGATCACCGGCCGCTGTATGACTGGGTAGTGCGGGAGCTGGAATACCCCAATCCCCCCAGACAGATTGAATTTGCCAAGCTGTATTTAACTAATGTGGTGACGGGAAAGCGGTATATCAAGAAGCTGGTGGAGGACGGCATTGTGGACGGCTGGGATGATCCCAGGCTTGTGTCCATAGCGGCGCTGCGCAGAAGAGGATTTACGCCGGAGTCCATTCAGAAATTCGTGGAGCTGTGCGGGGTTTCCAAAGCTAACAGTTCTGTGGACTATGCCATGCTGGAATACTGCATCCGTGAGGATTTGAAGCTGAAGCGTTCCCGGATGATGGCTGTGCTGCACCCCATCAAGCTGATAATTGACAATTATCCTGAAGGGCAGGTGGAATACCTGGATGCAGCCAACAATCTGGAAAATGAGGAGCTGGGCACAAGGAAGATTCCATTCTGCCGGGAATTGTATATTGAACGGGAAGATTTCATGGAGGAGCCTCCGAAGAAATATTTCCGTCTTTATCCGGGAAATGAAGTGCGTCTGATGCACGCATACTTTGTGAAATGCGAAAGCTTTGTAAAGGATGAAAATGGAGTTGTCACCGAGGTGCACTGTACCTATGACCCGGAGACAAAGGCAGGAAGCGGTTTTACCGGCCGCAAAGTAAAAGGGACGATCCATTGGGTGCCGGCGCCTTTTGCTGAAAAATGTGAAATACGATTGTATGAGAATCTGGTGGATGAAGAAAAAGGAGTATATAACAAAGAAGACGGAAGCCTGAACCTGAATCCGGAATCACTGACCGTTTTAACGGATTGTTATGTAGAGCCTGCTTTGGCAGACACGAAACCATATGACAGTTATCAGTTTGTAAGACAGGGATTTTTCTGTACGGATGCAAAGGATTCCAGGCCGGATGCGCTGGTTTTCAACCGAATTGTATCGTTAAAGAGTTCTTATAAGCTGCCGACCCAGAACTAGCAGCACACAGGAGGAGAAGGATATGAGTTTATTTTCAGGATTAGAGAAATTCGGTACAAAATCTGCGGAAACCATGGAAAAGAAGGAAAATGCGCAGACAGGCAAAGAGGAGCAGGAGAAACAGCAGAAAAAAGCGGTTCCTCCCGAAGCAGATTTTCTGCTTCCCAAGACCGTACATTGTAAAGTATGTGAACAGGACTTTAAGAACAAAACGGTAAAAAGCGGAAAAGCAAGGCGGCTGCAGCCGGATCGCGATTTGCGTCCCAGGTTTCAATATATTGACACCTTAAAATATGACGTCGCTTCCTGTCCTTTTTGCGGTTATACGGCTATGACACGGGATTTTGACAGAGTTACCCCCACCCAGATTAAAATGATAAAAGAGCAGATTTCTTCCAAATTTCAGCCCCGCAAGGAGACGGAAGAGGGAAGCTATTCTTATAATACCGCCATTGAACGCTACAAGCTGGCGCTTTTGAATACTGCGGTCAAACGGGGAAAAGAAAGTGAGAAAGCCTATACATGCCTGAAAATTTCATGGCTGCTCAGGGGCAAAGCAGATACTTTAGAGGGGAATACGCCGGAAGAACTGGCGGTGAAAGAAGCGCTGAAGAAAGAAGAAGACACCTTCTACCTGCAGGCATATGAAGGCTTCAGCAAGGCCATTTCCCAGGAAATGTTTCCGATTTACGGAATGGATGAGAGTACGATGGATTATCTTCTGGCTTATATGTCCTTTTACTTCAAGAAATTTGAAATGGCTTCTAAATTTCTGGGAGGCGTACTGACCTCCGGCACGGCAAGCCGGCGGCTGAAGGATATGGCATTGGATCTGAAAGAAGATATTATAGAGCAGATGAAACGGTAACGGTATTCTGCATGGAGCGGATGCAGAGGCCGTCCGGGCGAAAATGGAACAGAAATCATATTGTGCAGTATGGAAGGAGGCAGAAAAGTGAAGAAGCATCAAACAATTGCAGAGGCAGGCATTATGCTCCTGTCAATGGCAATGATTTTTCTGACAGGCTGTACGACAGAGGAACAGAGGGAGGCGGCCCGGCAGTACCGGGAGGAAGCAGAATCCTTTCTGGAAGAGGGACAGTATGATGAGGCGAGAAAGGCCATGGAGCAGGCATTGGAGCAGACGCCTGAGGATGAAGAGCTTCTGGCAGCTTCCGATAAGATGAATCAGGAGATCGATCGGAAGATAGATGAAATCAACGGCTACAATGCCACAATGGAGGCTGCCCGGCAGGCCATAGAAGCGGACGACGCGGCTGCTCTGGACGCCCTGCAGGAAAGCGACGCAGGAAAGGCGCTGGTGAAGGCGGCAAAAGAAACCGGAAGCTATCTTTATATGCCGGAGGGAGGAACCAGCGGCAAGGGCATTGGATTTTATACCTTTAATGACTGTGACTGCGATCAATGGTACTATGGAGATTACCAGGAAGGCAAACGGGAAGGAAAGGGAATCTGGTATTACGTCAGCAGCCATACCGAGGATAAAAGTCTCTATAAGGAGGTCTATAATGGAGACTGGAGCGGGGACGCGCCCAATGGAACAGGGCATCAGGTGATCGCTCTGGGAGACACGGTGGACACAGATCAGGACTTTCAGGTAGAAAACGGGTTGTTTTACGGAACCTATGACATTCAGGATACCCTGGAGGACGGGACGGCAGTAACCGGCAAGTATGAGCTGCAGAAAGGGAAATACGTGACGATTTCGGATGAGGAGCTGGAGCAGAACAATTTTGTGGTGCCTGCAGAGCCCCATCTAGCCATTGCGTTTCTCTACAACGAAGCCGGAGAAATCAAAAGCTGCACCATGGTGTATGCCGAAGACGCCACCAGAGGCGTAAAGCATTTTTATTAATTTTCAGAAATTCTGACGAGTGATAGAACGCTTCATAAAAAAGCAGGAATGCTGTTCCTGCTTTTTTGCTGCATTTCTTCAGTAAAGTTTAAAATCTGCTTCAATTGTTAACTAATATTTATTTACAGTTGACAATTGAAGGTTTTCCATGTATACTCGTGAAGAAAAGAATTTTAAGCAGGAGGAAGTATGTATGACAGAAACGAAAGGATTATCGGTTAAGACAATTGCAGCAATCGGAATGATTACGGCGGTAACCTGTATTTTGGCGCCCCTTTCCATTCCCATCGGGCCGGTGCCCATCTCTCTGACAAACCTGGTGATTTATTTCGGGCTTTATATTCTGGGGTGGAAAAAGGGAACCATCAGTTATTGCGTCTATCTTCTTATTGGACTGGTGGGGGTTCCGGTATTTTCCGCATTTACAGCAGGCCCCCAGAAGCTGCTTGGGCCCACCGGAGGATATTTGATTGGCTTTATCCCCATGGCGGTGATTGCCGGGCTTTTTATTGAGAAATCCGGACGGAAAGCGGCATTAAGCCTTGCCGGCATGGTTCTGGGCACTGTGGTATGCTATGGGTTCGGCACGGCATGGCTGGCAGTTTCGGCCCATATGGATTTTCCCGCTGCCCTGGCGGCTGGAGTGCTGCCTTTTCTTGTGGGGGATCTGGTTAAGATGGTTCTTGCAGTGATGATTGCGCCGCAGATTTACAATGCGCTGCAGCGGGCAAATTTGCTATGAAAGCCCTTGGCTTCCATAGCCAGGATGGCCATGCGGCCCGCCGGACGGAAGTCTGAGCATGATGGGGGTTTCCTATAGACTATTTTTTTGATTTTTCATATTGACCGTACTGTTACTGTATGGTTTATGATGGGTTACAGGAAATACAGTAACGACAGTTTACGAGAGGAGAACCTGTATGGAAAATCAAAATGCATATTTAAAACCTGTAACTCTGAAAAATATTTTAAAATTCGCAGTGCCCACTATTGCCATGACTCTTTTTATGTCATTTTACACCATGGTGGACGGCCTGTTTGTGTCTAACCTTATCGGCACAGACGCACTTTCGGCCATTAACCTGACAGCGCCGGTCATTCAGCTTGTGACTGCCATTTCCACCGTGCTTGCCACCGGCGGCAGCGCAGTGATTATGAAAAAGATGGGGCAGCATAAGACCGAAGAAGCAAAAGAAGATTTTACCTTTCTGATTCTGGTGAATGTGATAGTGGGGCTTGTCATGTGCGCTTTGGGATATTTTGCCATGGGCCGTATTTTTGGGGGAATGAATCTTTCGGCAGCGGTGGAACAGTACTGTGTGGAATATTTAAGCCGTTATCTGGTATTTACAGTGCCGATTCTATTGATGAATAACTTTACCCTTTATATGATTGCCAGTGAGAAGGCTGCCTTGTCCCTGGTCTGCTCTGTGGCAGGCGGCGTGCTCAATATGATTCTGGACTATGTATTTCTGGCAGGGCTTCATATGGGAATCGGCGGAGCGGCAGCGGCCACCGGCCTGGGCTATTCCGTAACGGCAGTGGCGGGATTGTTTGTGTTCAGCCAGAAAAAGAATCTTTTGCACTTTAAGAAACCGGCAGTTCGGCTCCGTGTTCTGGCGGGCGCCGCTTCCAACGGATGCTCTGAGATGGCCACGGCCCTTGTTACCGGAATTGTCACTATGATGTTCAACTGGACGATGCTCCATTACGTTGGAGAAGACGGCGTTGCGGCTGTTACCATTATTATGTATGTGTTGATGTTTGCAAGCTCTCTGTATACGGGATATTCTTACGGAGTGGCCCCGATGCTGAGTTACTATTACGGGGAGCAAAACCATGATAAACTGAAAAAACTGGTGGAAGTGAGCCTGAAGGTGATTGGAGGAATCTCCGGAGTGACAGTAGCGGCTTCTTTCCTGATGACAAAGCCGCTGGTAGCGGTTTTTGCCTCTCCGGAAAATCCGGTGTATGATTTGGCGGTTACCGGCAATCGGATCTGTACGGCAGCATTGCTTTTTATCGGATTTAATATTTTTGCCAGCGGGATGTTTACCGCGTTGTCCAATGGAGTGGTTTCTGCGGTTCTGGCATTTTCCAGATCTTTTGTTTTTATGCTGATTACAATGATAGCCCTGCCTCTGGTGCTCGGCGTTAATGGAATCTGGCTGGCTACGCCGGCAGCGGAATTGATGGCTCTTGGTTTGTCTTTTTTTATGTTTCTGAAATACAGGAAGCGGTATGGGTATTAAGTGTTTGACTTCAAATTCTTCATATGATATATTATTCATACAAAACAAAGATTTTTGTATGAATAATATATGTGATAGAGGATTCCTGGGATATGATCTGCAGTTGGGAAAGGAGGGCTTAATATGTCAGAACAAGTGTTAAATCAGTTTCGCTCGGATAAGGCACTCAGAGAAGAGTGCGTTGCAATCTATGAAGCGATGGGGATGGATTTGAATACAGCATTCAGAATGTTTATGGAGAGAACCAGAATGGTCAGAGGGCTTCCATTTCCGGCTGTGCTTCCGGCTGATAAGATGACAAGAGCGGAGGCTCAGGCCGCTATTGATACAATGAGAAAAGAGGCGGCAGATATGCCGGAGCTGTCACTGGATGAAATCAATGCAGAAATTCAGGCCGCCAGAATGGAGAGGAACGCAGGAGAATGAAGTGTTATGCTGTTTTTGATACAAATGTCCTTGTATCTTCATTGCTGACAAAAAGAACGGATACGGCAACGGCAATGGTGGTTGATGCGATTTCCATAGGTGATGTGATACCGCTTTATAATCAGGAAATTTTGAAAGAGTATCGCGAAGTGCTTCAAAGAGATAAATTTCCCTTTTCAGAGTTATCCGTACAGAGGATTCTTAAAATGATACGGGATTTTGGAATTGAGGTATTCCCAAGTCCTACAGGGAAAATACTGCCGGATATGACGGATCTGGTGTTTTATGAAGTGGTAATGGAAAAGAGGGGCGATGGAGCTTATCTGATCACGGGAAATACCAAGCATTTTCCAAAAGAAGAATACATTGTAACGCCTGCGGAAATGATGGAAATTTTAAATAAAAATAAGTTTTTATGAAATACTCTAAACTGCCGCAGGAAGAACAGGCATCTTCCACGCGGCAGTCTTTTTCAGATAAAATCTAAAATCATATGCAGCAGATTAATTCTGTCCCTTCTCAAGCTCTGCCATCTTCATGGCCCGCACTTTCAGCGGAAGCCCGAACAGGGTGATAAAGCCTTCTGCATCATGATGGTCATACAGATCACCGGTGGTAAAGCTTGCCAGAGATTCACTGTAGAGAGAGTAGGGGGAAGTGGTTCCGGCTTTGATAATGTTTCCTTTATAAAGCTTGAATTTTACTTCTCCGGTGATATATTGCTGGGTGGAAGTCACAAAAGCCTGCACTGCCTCACGCAGCGGAGTGAACCATTTGCCTTCATATACAATCTGAGCCAGCCGGTTGCCCATGTCTTTTTTCACTTCCATGGTGGCCCGGTCTAACACCAGTTCTTCCAGCTGCTGCTGCGCTTCCATCAGAATGGTTCCGCCGGGAGTCTCATATACGCCTCTGGATTTCATGCCTACTACCCGGTTTTCCACAATGTCAATGATGCCGATGCCATGTTTTCCGCCCAGACGGTTTAATTCGCGGATGATGTCAGCAACCTTCATGGCTTTGCCGTTGATGGTTTTGGGAACTCCGGCTTCAAAGGTCATGGTAACGTATTCTCCTTCATCCGGCGCTTTTTCCGGGGATACCCCAAGTACCAGAAGATGGTCGTAGTTGGGTTCGCAGGCAGGATCTTCCAGTTCCAGGCCCTCATGGCTGATATGCCACAGGTTGCGGTCGCGGCTGTAGCTGCTGTCTGCAGAGAAGGGAAGGTCAATGCCGTGTTCCTTGCAGTATGCAATTTCCTCTTCCCTGGACTGCATGTTCCACTTGTCGCTTCTCCATGCTGCAATAATTTTTAAATCGGGAGCCAGGGCCTTGATGCCCAGTTCAAACCGGATCTGGTCATTTCCTTTGCCGGTAGCGCCGTGGCAGATGGCGGCAGCTCCTTCTTTTCTTGCAATTTCCACCAGACGTTTGGCAATACCGGGGCGTGCCATGGAGGTTCCCAGAAGGTATTTATTCTCATAGACAGCGCCTGCCTGTACGCAGGGAATAATGTATTCTTCTGCAAATTCGTCGGTGATGTCCTCAATGTATAATTTGGAAGCGCCGGATAATTTGGCGCGTTCTTCTAAACCGTCCAGTTCTTCTTCCTGCCCGCAGTCGATACAGCAGCAGATAACGTCATAATCGTAATTCTCCTTTAACCATGGGATGATGGCGGTGGTGTCCAGGCCGCCGGAATAAGCTAAGATGACTTTTTCTTTCATTACATTTCCTCCGTTGTTTTACGTTATTTTTCAATGCTCACATCATTATATCTTAATGTGCGTAAAAAGACAAGTGAAAAATTATACATAATAAAGTAATAAAAATGCAAATTTACGTACAAAACGCTAAACAGAACGTGATATTTTGGGAAAATCAAAATTCCTGCTTGAATAAAAATCGAAATCAATGTATAATTATTCAATCTCGAATGAATAAAAAAGACTTTACGAAACAGAAGAGATGTATTAATATGTTTAAGAATGCAGTTGTCTGAATAAGAAAGTGAGGAAGATTATGATAAAAGCGGGAATTATCGGAGCTACCGGATATGCGGGGGCGGAATTGGTGCGGATTCTTCTGGGACATCCGGAAGTGGAAATTATATGGTACGGTTCCAGAAGCTATATTGATGAAAAATATGCCAGGGTCTATGGAAATATGTTTCGGCTTGTGGAGAATGTCTGCCGGGATGATAAGATAGAAGAACTGGCCAGGGAGGCGGACGTGATTTTCACAGCCACGCCCCAGGGATTTCTGGCAGGCGTTTTGACGGAGGATATTTTAAAGGAAACAAAGGTTATAGACTTAAGTGCGGATTACCGGCTGAAAGATGTGAAGATTTATGAAGAATGGTATAAAATTGAACATAAAAGCCCTCAGTTTATCGGGGAAGCAGTGTACGGCCTGTGCGAAATCAACAGAGAGCAGGTGAAGCAGGCAAGGCTTACGGCCAATCCGGGCTGCTATACCACATGCTCCATACTGACGGCCTATCCGTTGGTAAAAGAAGGGCTGATTGATCCGGATACCCTGATTGTGGACGCCAAGTCGGGAACCTCCGGCGCAGGCCGGGGCGCGAAGCTTCCCAATCTGTTCTGTGAGGTCAACGAAAATATAAAGGCTTACGGAGTATCCACCCACCGCCATACCCCGGAAATTGAAGAGCAGTTAGGCTATGGGGCAGGGCGTCCGGTGACAATTAATTTCACGCCCCATTTAGTGCCCATGAACCGGGGGATATTGGCTACCGAGTATGCATCTTTGCGAAAAATAAAGCAGCCGGACGGAACAATGGCAATTCCCACCCAGGAACAGGTACAGGCCGTTTATGAGAAATATTATGGAAATGAATATTTTATCCGTTTGCTGGGGCCGGGAGGATGCCCGGAGACGAAATGGGTGGAAGGAAGTAATTTTGTGGATATCGGATTTCAGATTGACAAGCGTACCGGAAGAATTATCATGATGGGCGCCATCGACAATCTGGTGAAAGGAGCGGCGGGACAGGCGGTGCAGAATATGAATCTGATGTTCGGCCTGAAAGAGCAGGAGGGCCTTGTTCTGGCGCCTGTGTTCCCTTAACGGAAACCAGGGCAGTTTTGTCCGTACTTTAATGTTTGAATAATTACAGAGCAGGAAAATGAAAATGGAAAATTACAATCAGGAAATTACCATCCGCTCCATGGAAGAGGCGGATTATGAAAAAGTATTTGGACTATGGAAAACCATTAAGGGCTTCGGCATCCGCAGCGTGGATGATTCTAAGGAGGGCGTCATCCGGTTTATCCGCCGCAATCCCGGTATCAGCGTAGTGGCAGAGGCAAATGGGCAGGTGGTGGGAGCGATTCTCTGCGGCCATGACGGAAGGCGGGGGTGCTTTTACCATGTGTGCGTGAGGGAAGAGTTCCGGCAGCAGGGCATTGGGAAAAATATGGCGGTATTTGCCATGAAGGCTCTGCAGGAAGAACATATCAATAAAGTATGCCTTATCGCTTTTAAGAAAAATGAGGTGGGAAATTCTTTCTGGAAAAGCGTAGGATGGACGTTCCGGGAGGATTTGAATTATTATGATTTTGTGCTGAATGATGAAAATATTACCACATTTCAGTAAAGTCGGGACAGGAGGAAGAAATAATGGAGATTATCACAGGCGGGGTAACCGCGGCAAAGGGATTTCAGGCGGCAGCGGCAGCGGCCGGGATTAAATATCAGGACAGAATGGATATGGCAATGATTGTAAGCCAGGTTCCGGCAGTATCAGCAGGAACTTTTACTGCCAATGTGGTGCAGGCGGCGCCGGTAAAGTGGGATAAGCGTCTGGTTATGGAAGAAAGCCATGCCAGGGCCATTGTGGTGAATGCGGGAATTGCCAATGCATGCACCGGAGCGGAAGGAATGGAATACTGCCGAAAAACAGCAGAAGCAGTGGAGCGTACGCTTAAGATTCCGGCAAACCAGGTATTGACCGCCTCCACAGGAGTAATCGGCATGCAGCTTCCCATGGAAAAACTGACGGCAGGCATTGAGGCCATGGCGCCGGAATTGAAAGATACCGAAGAAAGCGGCCATCAGGCAGCCTGTGCCATTATGACCACAGACACAAAAGCAAAAGAGGCAGCCGTTACTTTTCAGGTGGAAGGATACACCGTGACCCTTGGCGGCATGTGCAAGGGCTCCGGCATGATTCATCCCAATATGTGCACGATGCTGGGATTCCTTACCACGGATCTGGCCATTTCCAAAGAGCTGCTGCAGGAGGCGCTGCGGGAAAATATTGTGGACACTTACAATATGGTTTCTGTGGACGGAGACACCTCCACCAATGACACAGTGCTGCTGCTGGCCAATGGAATGGCAGGCAATCCTGAGATTACCAGTAAAGATGAAAACTATGAGAAATTTGCGGAGGCTCTGAATTATGTCAATACTGCCCTGGCGAAAATGATGGCAGGGGACGGGGAAGGCGCAACGGCTCTCTTTGAAACAAAAGTGATTCATGCAGATACCAAGGAGCATGCCCGCACTCTGGCGAAATCTGTTATCTGCTCTTCCCTGACAAAAGCCGCAATCTACGGCCATGACGCTAACTGGGGAAGAATTCTCTGCGCCCTGGGTTATTCCGGCGTCAAATTTGATCCGGAGGCCATTGAACTGTTTTTCCAGAGCAAATCCGGCCGGATTCAGATTTATCAGAATGGAACTGCCGCAGATTACAGTGAAGAGGAAGCCACGAAGATTCTCTCAGATCCGGAAGTGACAGTTCTTGTGGATATGAAGATGGGAGACGAAGAGGCGGCGGCCTGGGGCTGTGATCTGACTTACGAATATGTGAAAATTAATGCGGATTACCGATCTTAAGGAGAACGCCTATGAGAATACGAGACGTTTTCTGCCGCCTGTTGGCGGCGGCTTTGTGCATTCTGATCATTTTTTTTGTTTTGCTTCCAATGGTGGAGCAAGGGTATCAGCGTTATTACGGGGCCGACAGCGTTTATCTGATTACCGGAACAGGGATTCCCATTTTGCTGTCTCTGGTATTATTTATGGCAGTTCTCTGGCTGTTTCGCAGGGATGGGCTGGCGGGTTGTTTTGAAGGAGAACACGGGGAGGGAAGCAGGGCCGGTTTCTCCGGCAAAAAGAAATATCTGGCCGGGCTGACAGCTTGTTTGCTTGCTGTAACAGGGATGATTGGGAGCATGTGCTGGTATCAGAGGTTTACCTTGGACGGGGTGGAATACCGCTGTTTTTTCTATCAAAAGGAATATACCTGGCAAGATGTGGAATGTTTTACTTTGCGTGGGGATTTTCAGGGTGTACTGACCTTTGAATTTCAAATGGCGGACGGCGCAGAACGTAGTTTTAACGGAGGATGGCTGTGGAGCGCAGAATATTTCAGCGATGGGTTTGAACGCCGGTTCCCTGAGGATGTGTATGATTATGCCCGGTGGCTTGGCCGGGAGTTTGGCCGCAGGAAGATTCCTCTTGAAGCGGAAGGCGGCTGGGAGAAACTAAAAAAAGAGCTGAAGTATGAATCCTGGCAGAAACTGGCAGAAGATATCCGCCGGGATTACGAATCTGCCGCTGCGCCGGACAGATAACATATGGCCAGAAACGGCCGGATATGACGGCATGCGATACGGATGCCTGCAGAAACAGAAAAGAGAAAAGAGGAAGTAAAGATGGAAGAAAAGAACATGCAGGAAATCCTGCAGAAAGCAGAAGTATTGATTGAGGCCCTGCCTTATATTCAGCGGTTCAACCGCAAAATTATCGTAGTAAAATACGGCGGAAGCGCCATGGTGGATGAAGAACTGAAAAAAAGCGTCATTCAGGACGTGACATTGCTGAAGCTGGTGGGATTTAAGCCCATTATCGTTCACGGCGGCGGCAAGGAAATCAGCAAGTGGGTGGAGAAGTCAGGCATGGAACCGGAATTTGTCAACGGCCTTCGGAAAACCGACGCGGCGACCATGGAAATTGCTGAAATGGTTCTTGGAAAAGTAAACAAATCCCTGGTGCAGATGGTACAGGAATTGGGAGTAAACGCCATTGGGATCAGCGGCAAGGACGGCGGCCTGCTGAAAGTGGATAAGAAATATTCTGACGGGCAGGACATTGGTTTTGTAGGAGATGTGAAAGAAGTCAATCCCAAAGTTCTTTTCGACCTTCTGGAAAAAGATTTTCTTCCGATTGTATGCCCCATCGGCCTGGGAGATGAATTTGACACCTACAATATTAATGCAGATGATGCGGCATGCGCCATTGCAAGGGCAGTCAGTGCGGAAAAACTGGCGTTTCTCACGGACATTGAGGGGGTATACAAAGATCCTTCCGACAAATCCACGCTGATCTCCGAACTGTCTGCATCCGAAGCCCACAGGCTGATCGGCGACGGATTTATCGGCGGCGGGATGCTGCCGAAGCTGAATAACTGTATTGACGCCATTGAAAACGGGGTGTCAAGAGTGCATATTTTAGACGGTCGGATTCCCCATTGCCTGCTGCTGGAGATTTTCACCAACCGGGGAATCGGAACCGCTATTTTAGGAGACAGCGAAGAGCGGTTTTATTCGAAAAATTAAAGTTTCCCCCAGCAATGGGATCACGAAAAAGGAGAATCAGAATGGAAGCAAAGAAATGGATGGAACAGGCGGAAGAGACCATTTTACATACCTATAACCGTTATCAGATTGTGTTGGAACGGGGGCAGGGCATGTACCTCTATGACACAGAGGGGAAAAAATATCTGGATTTTGCAGCGGGAATCGGAGTGCAGGCATTGGGCTATGGAAACCAGGAATACAATCATGCCTTAAAAATGCAGATTGACAGGCTGCTTCACACTTCCAACCTGTATTACAATCAGCCTACCATAGAAGCGGCGGAAAAACTCTGTAAAGTCTCTGGTTTGGACCGGGTATTTTTTACCAACAGCGGTACGGAAGCCATAGAGGGCGCCATCAAGGCTGCCAAGAAATATGCCTATGACAAGGATCAGACCACAGACCACGAAATCATTGCGATGGAGCATTCATTTCATGGAAGGAGCCTGGGGGCTTTGGCGGTAACGGGAAACGCCCATTACCGGGAGCCTTTTGAGCCGCTGCCGGGAATTGTGAAATTTGCAGAGTACAATCATCTGGAAAGCGTGGAATCCCTGGTAAATGACAAAACCTGTGCAATTCTCATGGAAACCATTCAGGGAGAAGGCGGCATCTATCCGGCCCAAAAAGAATTTCTGGCAGGAGTGAAAAAAATTTGTAAAGAGCATGATATCCTTCTGATCCTGGATGAAATTCAATGCGGCATGGGAAGGACGGGAACCATGTTTGCATGGCAGGAATACGGAATAAAGCCGGATATTATGGCATGCGCCAAAGCCCTGGGCTGCGGCATTCCGGTGGGAGCCTTCTTGATGACAAAGCAGGTGGCGGATGCTTCTTTGAAGCCCGGCGATCACGGCACCACTTACGGCGGAAATCCCTTTGCAGGCGCAGCGGTCAGCAAGGTGCTGGATATTTTTGAAGAGCAGAAAATTTTGGAGCATGTACAGGACATTTCCGGATATTTAAGGAAACGTCTGGAAGAGCTGAAAGCAGAATTCCCCTGCATTACGGAACGGCGGGGCCGGGGGCTGATGCAGGGATTGGAGCTGATATCCAGCGTGCCGGCAGGCGAAATAAGCGCAAAAGCGCTGCAGCAGGGACTGATTCTGATTACGGCAGGAAACAATGTGCTGCGGTTTCTTCCGCCTCTTGTGCTTGAGAAGGAGCATGTGGATGAAATGACAGAAATCCTTCGCAATGTGCTGGGAGAATATCAGCCGTAGAAAGTCCTCCGATACAGAAAGATTATGTGAAAAATTGTAGGAGAATTTACCCAAAAAAAAGGGGAAAAGGTAATGACAAATCGAAAAAAATCTTATATTATAATATTGTATCATTACGCAAGGAGGATATCATGGGAAATCAATTAGTGTGGCAGGATCGATTCAACATAGGAGTAGAAGTAATCGACAAAGAACACAAAAAACTTTTCAGTATTCTGGGTAAGCTCTTTTCCAATAAAGGTCAGGATGAGAAGCACAAATGGGCCTGTCAGGAAGGAATCAAATACTTTAAAGAGCATGCCATGAAACATTTTGCAGAAGAAGAAGTCTATATGGCGTCCATCAGTTATCCGGGGTTTGAAACCCACAGACGGGTGCACGACAATTTTCGGAAGAAAACCCTTCCGTCTCTGGAAAAAGAGCTGAATCAGTCCAATTACTCAGAAGAGGCAATGGAACATTTTCTGGGAGTCTGCGCCGGATGGCTGATTGGACACACACTGACAGAAGATCGTGCGATTACCGGGAGAGTAGAGAGCCGGTGGAGAGAATTGCTTCCGGAAGAGGAGCAGTCGGCAATGAGAAGAATGATTCTCAATCTTCTGGATGAAATGTTCGGGTTAAAGGCCCGGGTAGTCAGTGAATGTTACGGCGGGGAGCAGTTTGGAAAAGGGATTTACTACCGTCTTGTTTATGGTGCAAGCAAAGAAGAAAAATGGGAGATAATGCTGGTTTTTGAAGAAAAGCTCCTGGTGAAAACCATAGGAAGCCTGTTGGGAGCAGAATCAGAGGAAATGAGCGTTCTGGTGATGAATGCAGCCCGGTATACTGCGCGTCAGTTTGTGGAACGGATTCGGGATCAGTTCCTTCCTCCTGACATGTATGAGGTAAAAGAAGAAAATCTGCTCAGCCATGAGCAGTTTGAGAAGCGGTTTACAGGCGAGAAGCCGCAGTTCAGCCTGCTGTTCGATACAGGGAAAGGCTATTTCGCTTTCTGTGCCCTTGCGCCTCATCTGATTCAGGACGGAAAGGGAGCTGCTTTGGGAAGCGCAGCTTCCATTCAGGCAGGAAACGCCATGTCTGAGGTGGAAAAATACCTGAATAAAAGCCATGAGCATCAGAAACAGGTGAGCGGGAAAAAGAAACTGCTGGTTGTGGATGATTCGGAATTTATGCGTCTGGCTATGCAGGAGCTTCTGGGAGAGGACTATGAGATTGCAGAAACGGATTCCGGATTGGGAGCTATTCGCTGCATTACCTTAAACCGGCCGGATTTGGTGCTGATGGATTATGAGATGCCGGTTTGCGACGGCAGACAGGTGTTGGAGATGATTCGTTCTGAGAAGGAATTTGCAGATATTCCGGTTATGTTTCTGACCAGCCGGGTAGACAGAGAGAGCGTTCAGAAAGTCATATCCTTAAAGCCGGCCGGATATCTTTTGAAGTCTTTGGCTCCGGAGAAGATTAAGAAAGAGATTGACGATTACTTTAAAAAGAAAAACAGATAAACGGACGTTATTAAAGGGAACAGGTTTTCCCGGTATAAAAATTCCAATTATGGTATATCCTACATATATTCGAGAGTATACGTATTTGCCCAAGGACTTGCTGTAGTTACACAGCAAAACTTTTGGCAAAACATTCGGCTCACGGGTATAAAATAAAACAGTCAGGAGGATTATCATGATTGGAATTTTTATTGCCCTTTTGTCAGGGGCGCTGATGAGTGTTCAGGGAGTGTTTAACACAGAGGTGACCAAGGGAACCAGTATGTGGGTCAGCAACAGCTGGGTGCAGTTTTCGGCATTGGTGATTTGCCTGGTAGGGTGGTTTTTTACCGATCGGACAAGCTTTGCGGGGATTCTGCAGGTACAGCCCAAATACATGCTGCTGGGCGGCGTAATCGGGGCGTTTATTACCTACACGGTGATTAAAAGCATGGATGCGCTGGGGCCGGCCCAGGCGGTAATGCTGATTGTGATTGCCCAGTTGATTGTGGCGTATCTGATTGAGATATTCGGCTTGTTCGGCATGGAAAAGCAGCCCTTTGAATGGCGTAAAGTGATTGGGATGGCAGTTTGTATCGGAGGAATTATCCTTTTTAAATGGGAGACCCGGTAAAATTTGCCCCGGATCAGTTTTGGACCTTATTGTAACAAAAATTTCTCAATATTTTTGAAATACTCTTGTAATAATTGGGGAAGTTCGTTACAATAGAAAAGATTCGTGAATAAGATTTTCTCTTCTTGCAGTATTGTTTTGAAAGAGGCAAATTGTAAGAGATGCAAACGCATACAGCGGGAAGGGAGAAACCTATGGCAAAAATTATTATCATTTTCAGTATGACAGCATTGCTGCTTGCAGGCGGCTGCGGGAGCCCCGGGCCGGAAAATATTCTGTTGGAAGAATCGATGCAGAACGACGGGGCTGTGACCGGGAATGCTTCCGGGGAAAATCCGTCTCCAGGGAAGAATCCGTCTGAGGCAGGTTCGCCCCAGGCAAAGAAGCCGGCAGAGGGCCAGGTTCCGGAACAGGAAGAACATGCGCTTTATGTGCAGGTGAGCGGGGCCGTAAAATCCCCCGGCGTCTATCGGCTGGCGGAGGGCAGCCGCATTTTTCAGGCAGTGGAACTGGCAGGGGGCCTGCTGGAGCAGGCAGAAGCGGATAAAATCAATCAGGCAGAGTGCTTAAAGGACGGCCAGATGATTTATATTCCGGCCGCCGGCGAGGAGGAACCGGAGGATTCTTTCGGGGAATCCCGAAATGAGGACGGCAGAGTTAATCTGAATACCGCCACAGAAGCGGAGCTTATGGCCCTTCCGGGAATCGGAGCAGCCAAGGCGGGAAGCATTCTGGACTGGCGGGAAAAAAACGGCGGTTTTGGTCAGATAGAAGATTTGATGAAGGTTGAGGGAATCAAAGACGGTGTATTTGCAAAAATAAAGGACAGCGTTAAAGTTGATTGAGGTGCAGATTATGGCAAAGAGAGTTCTTGTAGTGGATGATGAAAAGTTAATCGTGAAAGGAATCCGGTTCAGTCTGGAGCAGGACGGCATGGAGGTGGACTGCGCTTACGATGGAGAAGAGGCGCTGAAGCTTGCAACGGAGCAGCCGTATGATATGATACTGCTGGATCTTATGCTTCCCAAAATGGACGGCTTTGAAGTATGTCAGCATATACGGGAATTTTCTACCGTGCCGATTGTAATGCTTACCGCCAAAGGGGACGATATGGATAAGATTCTGGGCCTGGAATATGGGGCGGATGATTACATAACCAAGCCCTTTAACATTCTGGAGGTCAAGGCAAGGATTAAGGCCATTATGCGCAGAACCTCGCCCAATCAGCCGAAAAAAGAGAAGTCCAAAGTGATAGAAAACGGAGATTTGAAACTGGATCAGGAGAGCCGGCGGCTGTTTATTCTGGGCAGGGAAATCAATGTGACAGCCAGGGAATTTGACTTGTTGGAGCATCTGGTATTAAATCCCAATAAAGTATACAGCCGGGAAAATCTTCTGAACCTGGTGTGGGGGCCTGAGTACCCAGGGGATGTACGTACGGTGGATGTGCATGTGCGGCGTCTGAGGGAGAAAATTGAAGCCAATCCCAGTGAGCCGAAATATGTGCACACAAAATGGGGCGTAGGCTACTATTATCAGGGTTAGATATAAAGGAAAGAAATGAAAAAACTGAAATTTTTGCACAGCCTGAAATTCCGGCTGTTTTTATTGATGGCGCTGGTGGGGATTATTCCGAACTTTGTACTGCGCACAGGAATTCTTATCAGTTATGAAAGCCGGGCGGTATCCAACCGGAGCATTGACATTGCAGGACAGGCGAAGATGCTGGGAAATCAGGTGATTACATACAATTATCTCCAGGACCCTTCTGAAGAAATGATCAATGTCCAGCTGGAAATGCTGTCTAATATCTATGACGGCAGAATTATGATTATCAACAGCCGTTTTCAGATTGTAAAAGATACCTATGGCCTGGATACCGGGAAAACCATTATCTCTGAGGAAGTGGTGAAGAGTTTTCAGGGAGAGGAAATCACAAAGTATGATTCCAGAAACCGCTATATTGAGCTTGCCATTCCTCTGAAAAAGGCAGATTCGGAAGAGAACCAGGGCGTTATGCTAGTCAGTGTGTCCACAGACAGCATTATGATGAATTATGATTATCTGAAGGACAACGCTATGATTGTGGAACTGGCCTGTCTGGCAGTGATTCTGGGATTTGCCCTGTTCTGGTCCGGACGTCTGGTGCGGCCTTTGGGAAAATTAACCAAATATCTGGAAGAGGTGCAGACAGAGGATGAAGAGCAGTTAATGATTTCCGATTATGCGGAGACAGAAGCGATTTCCCAGGCTTTTAATGAGATTTGGGGCAAAATGCGCGTGATTGATGATTCCAGGCAGGAATTTGTATCCAATGTGTCCCATGAACTGAAAACTCCCCTGACCTCCATGAAGGTTCTGGCGGATTCCCTGTTAGCTCAGGGAGATGTTCCGGCGGAACTGTACAAGGAATTTATGGGGGATATTGCAGAGGAGATTGAACGGGAGAATAAAATTATCAATGATCTGCTGTCCCTGGTGAAAATGGATAAATCTGCCGGAACTCTGAATGTTTCTGTAGTAAATATCAATGAACTTTTAGAGACGATTCTGAAACGGCTGCGGCCCATTGCGGCAGGGCAGAACATTGAACTGGTACTGGAAAGTTTCCGGCCTGTCAGCGCAGAAGTGGATGAAGTAAAGCTTTCTCTTGCCCTTTCGAATTTGGTGGAAAACGCCATCAAGTATAATAAACCGGAAGGATGGGTGCATGTTTCCCTGAATGCAGACCACAAATATTTCTTTGTGCGGGTGGAGGATTCCGGAATCGGAATACCGGAAGAATCCCTGGAGCATATCTATGAGCGGTTTTACCGGGCGGATAAGTCCCATTCCAGAGAAATCGGCGGAACGGGCCTTGGCCTTGCCATCACAAGAAATGCCGTTCTGATGCACCGGGGCGCCATCAAAGCCCACAGCAAAGAGGGAGAGGGAACGGTTTTTACGGTCCGTATTCCCCTGATGTATATTGTATAGGAGGATGGAATGAGAAGAAAAAAACAAGGTCTGTATCTGTTGCTTCTGATTCTTTCCCTTGTGGGGCTTGCAGGATGTGAAAGAGGCCAGGAGGATGATTCGGAGTACAGGATATTCTATGTGAATAAAGAAAATACCAAAACAGTGGCAAGGGGATATGAGCCTGAAGCGAAGGATACTGAGGGGATGATCCAGGAGTTTCTGGACCGGCTGTTTCAGGCGGAAGAAAATAAGGATTACCGGCAGGCAGTGCCTCTGGATGTGAAGCTGGTGTCCTGGAAGCTGGAAAATGCCCAGCTGTATTTGCATTTTGGCAGCAGTTATATGGAAATGGACAATGTCACGGAGGTGCTGTGCCGGGCTGCGATTGTAAGGACTTTAACCCAGGTAGAAGGAGTGGACTGCATTTCTTTTTATGTGGAGGATTCCCCGCTGATGGATGCGGGCGGAAGCCTGATTGGTCTTATGACGGCGGAAACCTTCATTGAGAATCCGGGAGAGCAGATCAATACCATTCAGACAGCCAGTATTACCCTGTATTTTTCCAACAAAGACGGGACAGGGTTAATTCCAAAGGTGCAGGAGGTTCACTACAGCAGCAATATTTCCATTGAAAAACTGGTGATGGAGCAGCTTTTGAAGGGGCCGGAGGGCGCAGGCGAGCGTTCCGCCATTCCGGAGGGCACCAAACTGGTCAATATATCCGTGTTGGACGGCGTTGGATTTGTAAATCTGAATGAAGGGTTTCTCACCCAGAATTACGAGATTGCGGAGCCTGTGGTGATTTATTCTATTGTCAATTCTTTGGCGGAGCTGTCAAACATCAATAAAGTCCAGATTTCCGTCAACGGAGACAGCAACATGACTTACCGGGAAAAAATGGATTTGAATGTTATGTACGAAAGAAATCTGGATTACCTGGATGAAAGCGCCCGTACCAAGGAGGAGCAGATGGAAGAGGGCGCGGAGAAAGTAGTGATTGAGGAGGAAGCCGGTGACTAACCGTATGATTTGCTGCCTGGCTCTTTCTCTTCTTTTGGGAATTCTTTTCGGAAAAGAACAGAATCTCCTGTTTGCGGCGGGCTTTCTGGCATTTGCGGCTGCTTTGGGCCTGGCGGCAGGCAGAGACAGGAAAAAGGCATGGGAAAGGAGCCGCCTTTTTGCAGAAAATACCGGCTGTTACGGGGAAGCGGGCTGCCGTGGATTAAAAGATATGGATTGCCGTAAGGAAGCGGCCGGGTATCAGGATTCACTTTCTGCCGTCTCCAGGAAATGGAGCATTCGTGCGGCAATCCTGTTCCGCAGCCTGTGTTGCCTGCTGGCATTCTGCGCCGGTTCTTTTCAGTTTCAGACGCAGCAGCAGGTACGGAACCGCCTGGAAACGGTATTGGAAGAAGGAGCTCAGATTACCCTTTGGGGAGAAGTAAAGAAGAGAGAAGAGAAGGAAGAGCAGTGCATATATTATCTGACAGATACCCGGGTGTTGGCAGGGGAAAGTATTTACCCTTCCTGCGGGATTCTGGTCTACAGTTCTAATCTGCATATCCGGCCGGGAAATATACTGAGAGTTACCGGCAGCTATGCGCCATTTCAAATATCCCGCAATGAAGGGAATTTCGATGAAAAACAATATTACCAGAGTAAAAAAATAGAATTCCGCCTGTACGCAGAAGAGGAAACGCTGATTTCAGCCAGGGAGCGTAAAATGTCAGTGTTTCTGGAAAATCTGCGGCAAAAATTCCGCAGGGTTTATCTGCAGTGCATGTCTGAAAAAGACGCCGGGTTGCTGGCGGACATGACGCTTGGAGATAAGAGCCTGTTGGATCGGGAAGTGAAGGATTTATACCAAAGGGCGGGAATTTCCCATATTCTGGCCATTTCCGGCCTGCATGTGTCTCTGTTCGGCATGGGGGTATTCCGTCTGCTTCGCAGACTGGGCTGTCCCGGGAAACTCAGCAGCCTGGCTGCTGTGGCAATTGCTGTTGGCTTCGGGCAGCTTTCCGGCCTGGAAATTTCCACAGTGCGGGCATTACTGATGTTTGCCGTACAGATGGCGGCTTATCTTTTGGGGCGCAGTTACGATACCTTAACCGCATTGGGATTCAGCGCCGGAATTCAGATGTGGGAGAATCCCTTTGTACTGGAATATGCAGGATTTTTGTTTTCCTACGGAGCAGTACTGGGAGTTGCCGTGATTGCGGCGGTTTTGAAAGAGCCTGCCTCAAAAGATGCGGATCAAAGGTGTTCTGGAACGTCTTTTTTCCGAAGGATTTTTAAGAAACAAAGGGACAGGAAGGAACAGGCCGCGCAGGGAGCCCAGGAGGAATACAATTCTGCCTGGAAAAAATGGCTGGAGCGTTTTGGGGATTCCCTGTTTATCAGCGGCTGTATTCAGCTTGCAACGCTGCCTCTTTCTCTGTACTTTTATTATGAAATCCCCTGTTACGGCATTCTGGTAAACGGGTGTATTCTGCCCTTTCTGGGGCTGCTGTTATCCCTTGGGGCCCTGGGGGCATGTGTCGGGAGTATTTTTCTCCCGGCTGGAAAAACCTTTCTGTATCCAGTGGGATGGATGCTCGCAAATAATGAATGGATTTGCAGGAAATCTTTAGAGCTGCCCGGCGCGGTGTGGACAGCCGGAAGGCCGGAATTGGCGCTTATTGCGTGTTATTACGTGAGTTTGGCGGCTGCATTATACCTGTACCGGTTCAAGGGCCAAAGAAGATTTCTGGCAGTTCTTGGGGCGGCAGTTTTCATGATTTTAGTTCTGCGCAAGCCCCCTCAGTTTGAAATTGATGTGTTGGATGTGGGCCAGGGAGACGGTATTTTGATTCAGACGGAAACAGGAGAGCATTTCTTTGTGGACGGCGGCAGCAGCGATGTGCCAAAAGCCGGAACTTACCGGATTCTGCCTTTTTTAAAGTCCAGGGGCATCACATCCATCCAGGGATGGGCGGTAAGCCATGCAGACCAGGATCATATCAGCGGCCTGAAAGAGCTGCTGGAAGCGGGATATTCTGTCGAAGCTTTGATCGTGGCGGAAGGGATGGTCAGAGACGAAGCAGGGGCGGAATTGCTGAAACTGGCTGAGCGCAGGGGATGCAGGATTCTTTTTGTTTCGCCTGGAATGCAGTTTGGAAGCGAAGAAGCAGTTTTTACAGTCTGGCATCCCCAGGCAGAGTGTGCAGGGGATCGGAATGGGAATTCTCTGGCGCTGTCTTTGGAGTACCGGAATTTCACCGGTTTTTTTACCGGGGACATCGGAGCAGAGCAGGAGCGGCAGTTGGTGGAAGAGGGAAAAATCAAGGAATGGATGGAGCAAAAGGGAATCCGGGGGATTACGTATTATAAGGCTGCCCATCATGGCTCTGACGGTTCCAACAGTCAGGAATTCCTGGAGCTGCTGTCGCCGGAACTTACCGTGATTTCCTGTGGGGAAGGGAATTCTTACGGGCATCCGGGAAAAGAGGCGGTAGAGAGGATGCGGGAAGCGGGGAGCCGGGTGGTGAGTACCATGGAACGAGGGCAGATTTTGATTCAGCCCCTTCCGTAACACTGGGCAAAAACAATTACGGCGCCGCAGCAGGACAGCAAATGCCAATCCAGCTGCGACGCCGCTGACGTTCAGAAAAATGTACTATTTGTCGCCGGTGCAGTTCATATCTGTAATGCTGCAGGTAGTATCATCGTCGTCAGAATTACAGTTCATATTGGTGATGCTGCAAGTGCTGTCGTCCTCTGCAGTGTTTCCCAGACAGTTCATGTCATTCAATCCGCAGGTGGTATCATCATCGTTGCTTACACCGTTCATGTTGGTAATATCTAAATTCTTCTTCTCCATGGTTCCTCCTCCTGTTCGATGGATAAAATAGTCCCAAATACATATGATAATTTTATTATATCCTGATTCCTTTTTGGTTACAAGTGGAAAAGATAGGTTTTTGACATTTGGGATAATGTGTACAAGGAAAAAATAAAGTTGCATTTTGCAGGAAAGATCTTTATAATTTAAAGCAAAGAATAAAAGGAGGAAGATGCAATGGAGCATATGATTAACAGAAAAATAGAAGAATTTCATGTTTCTGCTTATACAAAGGGAGATTTTACAGAGGTAAGCCAGGAGGACTTGATGGGACACTGGTCAGTGCTGTTTTTCTATCCGGCAGATTTTACCTTTGTATGCCCCACAGAACTGGGAGATCTGGCAGATCATTATGAAGAATTTAAAAAAGAAGGATGCGAGATTTATTCTGTCTCAGAGGACACCCATTTTGTTCATAAGGCATGGGCAGACGCTTCTGAAACCATTAAGAAAATCCAGTATGTGATGCTGGCAGATCCGGCAGGGGAGCTGGCGCGTCAGTTCGGAGTTTTGGTGGAAAAAGAGGGACAGGCCCTTCGGGGAACTTTTATTCTGAATCCGGAAGGCGTGGTGAAGGCTTACGAAATTCATGATATGGGCATTGGAAGGAATGCGGCGGAGCTTTTGAGAAAAGTACAGGCAGCGAAGTTTGTGGAGGAGCACGGAGACCAGGTATGCCCGGCCAAATGGCAGCCCGGAGAGGAGACCTTAAGCCCCAGCCTGGATCTGGTGGGAATGTTGTAGGAGGAATAGAATGGATATTGATAAAATTGCTTCGTCAAGCAGTCTGATTACTCCGGAACTGGAAGGGCAGATGCAGGGAGTGTTTGAGAAACTGGAGGGTGAGGCCGGACTTGTATGCGTCATTGACCCGGAGGACGCCGTATCTGTGGAAATGGCAGAGCTGGTGCGTCATATTTCCGGCCTTACCGGGAAACTTTCCTGCCGGATTTACGATAAGACGGAGGCAGAAGAAAAAGCGCCGGAACTGGATACTTCTCTTTTGCCTGTTACCGGGCTGTACCGGCAGGAACAGTATGCCGGCATTTCGTTTCACGGAGTCACCGGAGGGAAGGAAATGAATTCCCTGATTTTTGCCATTTATAATGTGGCAGGCCCCGGACAGGAACTGGAAAAGCGGATGAAGAAAAAACTGGATAAGCTTACCCATAAAAGCGAGATTAAAATATTTGTTTCCCTTTCCTGCCATCACTGCGCCCAACAGGTTATCACCTGCCAGAAAATGGCCGCAGAGTGCCCGGTGTTGGAGGCCAGGATGATTGACGCCCGGCTGTATCCGGAACTGGTGGAGAAATACAAGATCGAACGGATTCCCATGACCATTATTAATGAAAAAGAGGTGCTTCTGGGAAACAAAAATATGGATGAGATTTATCAGATTCTGCGGGCTTATAAGTAGAACAGCAGGTGTTTATGAAAAGCATTGATGAGGATATTAAAAACGGCAGTTTTCAGCGGGTCTATCTTTTGTACGGCGAAGAAAGCTATCTGAAACGGCAGTATAAGCAGAAATTAAAAAATGCCCTGGCTCCCTCGGGAGATACTCTGAATGCCGCGTATTATGAAGGGAAAAACTGTAATATCGGAGAAATGATTGATCTGGCGGAAACCCTTCCTTTTTTGGCAGAGTACAGGCTGATTCTGGTGGAGAACAGCGGCTGCTTCAAAAGCTCCTGTGAAGAACTGGCGGAGTATATGAAACACATTGCAGAAACCACAGTGTTTGTATTTGAAGAAGAGGACGTGGACAAGCGCAGCAAAATGTACAAGGCGGTGAAAAACGCAGGCCGTGCGGTGGAATTTGCCAGACAGAAGGACGCCCTGCTTGTTCCGTGGATACTGGGCCGGCTGAAACGGGAAAATAAAAAAATAACTCAGTCTGTCATGCAGCTTTTTCTGGAAAAAACAGGAAATGACATGGAGAATATCGACAGGGAACTGGAAAAGCTGTTCTGCTATACCCTGGGAAAAGAAGTAATTTCGGCAGAGGATGTGGAAGCGGTCTGCACCGTGCAGACCACCGGACGGATCTTTGAGATGATCAGCTGCATTGCAGAGGGAAAGCGGAAACAGGCATTGGAGCTGTACTATGATTTGCTTGCTTTAAAAGAGCCGCCTATGCGGATTTTATTTCTCATCGCAAGACAGTTTCAGATTCTTCTGCAGGTGAAAGAACTGGGCAGGCAGGGATACGATCACAAGTTTATTGCTTCCAAAGCAGGCATTCCGGAGTTTACGGTCAGGCGGAATCTGTCCCAGTCAGGCAGATTTACCACAGAACAGTTAAAAAACGCCGTTTTAAACTGCGTGAAAACAGAAGAAAGCGTTAAAACCGGAAATTTAAACGACCGGATGGCCGTAGAACTGCTGATTGTAGGGAATACGATTTAGAATATTTTTAAGCAGCAAATCTATTTTGCTGTCCGGTTTGCGTGCCAGAGAGCAATCCGGCAGTTTTGCCCGCAGCCAAATATATGACTGCTCTGTTATTCCATATTTCAAATATAAAAAAGTGTCTTCGACACTTCAACCCCCTAGCCCCCATTCATGGGGGAATTAGGGGTTCCTTTTTGTGTCGTTTTCCTTCATAATAATCTCATGAGCATACTACAGGATATTTTTAGAGACCATTATGAAGAAATGATTTATATATTACATCCACGTCAGTCTGTTATTGACAACGTAGATAAAATGATCAACTGTGGTGATCCCTCTTTCGGCGGCGCCATGTACGGCTGTCCCCACTGCGGCAAGCTGAAATTTGTCCCTTTCCGCTGTCACAGCCGCTTCTGCCCTACCTGTGGTAATCTCTACGCCATGCAACGCACTACTTCTATGTCCTTTAAGCTCGTAAATGTCATCCACCGCCATTGCGTCTTCACGATTGATGAGCAGCTCCGGGAGTTTTTTCTGGGTGACCGTTCCCTCCTTGACTGCCTCTTCCATGCCGTGAACAGTGTTGTTTCCCGTATGTTTTTTAAGCAGAATAAGACCATGAACTTCACTCCCGGTTTCATCATGGTCCTTCACACCTTTGGCAGAGATTTGAAATGGAACCCTCATATCCACTGCCTGATTTCTGAAGGCGGCTACAGCGATAACGGTTTCTGGCGCAATATCAATTACTTCAACTATACCTACCTCCGCACTGCTTTCCGCACTGCCCTGCTGGGTGAAATGGAATCCAGAATCGGCCCTTCTTTTAAAAAGGTAAAATCCCGCTGTTACCGTGAACACAAAAACGGTTTCTATATCTATGCAAAACCGAATAAATGTGACCCCAACACTGCCATAAAATATATCGGGCGCTATCTGGGGCGCCCCGTTATTGCCACGTCCCGGATTGACAACTATGATGGCGACTTTGTTACCTTCCATTACAACCGCCACGAAGATGACTCCTATATGGAAGAAACCCTTCCTGTTATGGAGTTCATAGAGCGTCTTATCCGCCATATCCCGGAAAAGCATTTCAAAATGATCCGTTACGGCGGCATTTATGCCCGCCACCGGGAGATTGATAAAAAGCTCCATAGAGCCATTTCCCGTGAAAAGCACCACATTCTTAGAAGCTTTAACCAGTGGCGCACTGCCATACTCTCTGCTTTTGGTTATGACCCA